>WJMG01000017.1 GCA_014728075.1 Candidatus Omnitrophota bacterium
CCTCGGTTTCCTGCCTGGCCTATATGGAAGCAAATTTTCAGCGAATGAAGACATGGTGACAGCAGGCGAGACAGTAAAAATATAAAAATAATGACTGCCGAATCTGACCGAATGCCGGAGGCATGAGGAAATGCCGGAAAGTCCGGACTATTCGCAAAAAGGGTATTTTTGATTTATCCCGGCTTCACACCTCTTCGGAAACGGAGGCCCTTCTCTCGACCTCCTCCCTGAAGGCGACGACAAAACATCCCGGGACCTTAATGACCTCTCCGGTATCCGGGTGCAGCCTGTAGTGGTGGGTCAGGCAGTAGGGCATTTTATCCCATATGTAATTGTATTTGTCGGAACCCAGGAGATAGAAAAGCTCTATCTTTTCACCGAAATATTCTTTTTTGAAGGTCTTTGTGTTAAAACCCGCTTTCACGAAAGCGCCCAGCATACCGAATACGCCCTTCCAGTTCAGGCGCCCCGCCAGCATGAAGAAATACTTCGGCAGAAAATAAAGATACACTGACAGGAACCACCCCGCTCTTCCCGGGAACCCGGATCCGAACCCCGCCCTGGCTTTCTCTATACTGTCCGCCAGGCGGTTTACGCGCCGCCCTATTTCGTATATCTGTTTATCGGCGTCCTTGATGAAAACATCGACCACGGACCTGAACTTCGAGCCCTTCGGCCTCCAGAGAAGCCCCATTTGACCGCAGAAAGGACTGGGGGCGGCGGTCATCCAGCTGTCTTCCGCGAGAAGACCCATGCTTTTAAGGGGCCGTAAAAGCGCGAAGAAAAGGCTTATGGAGACCGTGGCCACCTTCACCCCGAGAAAATCCCTCAAATAGGTCTCTATGCAGTCCCCGGTAAGGCGCTCCGCGGCAAGATCCTCTTTTTCGTTTATTCTTCCGCAGAAGACCTCGGGGGAGATCATTATCCTTTTGACGATGTCCGAGTTGGCCATGGCGAACTCTATGACTTTCGGGATATCCTCGACATTCAGGTCCTTGACGGCCGTGATAGATATTATTATCCAGGCTTTGCCGTTCTCCCTGATGTTCTCCAGCGCCTTTCTTACCGAATCGTAAGCTATGTAGCTGCCCCTGATCTTCTTGCACGCTTCCCTGTCGGTGCCGTCGAACCCCAGGTAGAATTTTTTTATTCCCGCGTCCTGCACCCTTTTACAGAATTCTTTATCGGCCAGGGTTATTCCATTCGTTGCTATAAAGGTCCTTTTCATCAGGCCCTTTTGCCTGATCATCGCGAGTATCTTGAAAAACTCTTTATGTATCGTAGGTTCTCCTCCTATGAGTATAAGATGCGTATTGGGGTCTTCTTCCGTTATCCTGTCGACGATCCGCTCTATCTCGGCGAGCGGCATGTCCCGGCCGGTGGATTCCGCGTCGATGTAACAGACCGGGCATCTCATGTTGCACCGGGTCGTGATCTCGATGAAAGCGAGCGGGGATTTCCTTCCCACATGGTCGCGGCAGTTGAAAATACCGTTGCGGCACTTTTCCTTGCTGCACCTGTTGGGGCTGGCGTGCTCGAGCATGCTCATCCTGTCGGCGAAAAGCCCGGCGTTGGATGACAGCATATCGGTTATGGTCCCGTGTTCGGGGCAGACCTTATCCAGGTATACTTTATCGTTCTTACGGTAGACCTTCCCTGAGACCTGCCTGTTACAAAGCGGACAGATACCGCTTATCTCACGATCAAACATGTTCACTCACCTCTCCTTTGGCAGAAGGTTTTCTCGAAAGGCCTTTTTCGTAGCCTTCTTTGTTGTATTTCTCGGCGATATCCTTCATTATGGTCTTTTTGTATTTTTCCCAGATGCAGAAGGGTATCGACCTGACGGTGTCGGTCTTGACATCTATGTAGGCGAAGCAGGAAGCGCATTCCTGCAGGCGTTCGCTTTCAACGGTAAAATCGTCCTCGAACGGAAGCAGTATTATCTGAAGGATACTTTTTATCTCCGTCTTCTCCTTTATCACCTTCTTGAGCTTCTTGCCCGATACGACGGAGGCAAATATCCCCATCCATCTTCCGAAAGCCCTGAAGCCTTTGGCGCCTACAACCTGCCCGAAATTGAAATATTTGACCAGAAGCCCGAGAAGGGACAACGCCACGAGCGTCTTCCTCCAGAAGCCGATATCACGGGGCGAATAACCGGAGACGCTTTTATCTAGAGCTCTTATTTCACTTACGAGGTCGTAAAGGTCCCTTTTGAGGTACTTGCAAAGAGAAGAGTATTTGCTTCCGTCCGATATCAGCAGGGTGAAACTTTCGCAGTTGGGATGGACCCCCATGAAAGGCATGTGCTTTACTTTGAATATCCTGGCCAGGTTGGAGAATTCCAGTGACCCCAGCGGCACAAAATCGGCTTTCCCGTCAACGGCTTTATCCACAATTTTTTCTACATCTTCCTGGGTCGTCCTCTCGGGCCTGTAATCCAGCACATCGTCTTCCCATACCTGCGTAAGCGGCATCAGGAATATTCCTCTCAAAAGCTCGGAATTCTTCATACAGTAATCCAGGAACTGCGGCATGTCCTCACCGTTGAAGTTCTTGTCGATGACCGTCATGAGCACGGCTTTACCCCTTTTGTGCCTGGAAAGGTTCTCCAGAGCCTTGAGCTTAAGGTCCAGGGAACCCTCGAATCCCCGTAATTTCGCGTACATCTCCCTGCGCAGCCCGTCAAACGCTATAAGGACGGAAGCCCCGCTGGTTATCATCTTGTCGCAGTATTCCCGGTCGGCGAATTTGAGACCGTTAGTGACCAGCCTTACCGAGAGCCCGTAGGAACGGGCCAGCTTTATAATATCCACGACATCGTCCCGCATGGTCGGTTCTCCCCCGAAAAGCTGCACGGAGGGAGGAAACTCAAAACGCGAATAGTGCTCGAATATCCTCTCGAAAAATTCCATTCTCGGCTCGAACTCGAAACCCATTGACGGAACATTGGTAATACAGATGGGACAGTTCATGTTACACCGGTTAGTGGTCTCAATAAAGATAATGTTAGGCTGTTTATGCTCACATTTCAGGCAGTTCATCTCGCAGCCCTGATATTCCTTATCGGACATCAGCTCTTTTTTCCTGCGGTACTGACCGGAATCGTTCGAGACCAGTTCCTCGGTATCTCCGCATTCGGGACATTTCTTTATAAGATATTCCTTTCCGTCCCTTTCTTCGTGAACGGCCGGGACCGTACCCCTGCAGGTATGACATACTCCTAAATTCATATTTACCGCCATTGTTGGGTTTGAGATTTTTCCATTAGAAAATTATATCAAAAGACGGGGGCCAATAACAGTAAAAAGGCTTTTTCGGGCGAATATACGGGGTGAAAGGCGGAAGACAAGAGGCGAAAGGAACAGGACAGCGGTGGAACGATCTCGTCCGTCAAAGGTGTTCCGGCGATCAGACACCCGAACTCGTATGCGGGAGGGGGACAGGTACCGCCTTGTTTCCGTACCTGGTACAAAGCTGGAATGGTACCCGGTACTCGGTACGGCCGGATAGCTCCCGGCGCCATGTGCCTTGTACCCTGGAATTGGTGCTCCGGCGCGCTGACTTGACGCTGTACGCTACACTCTCAAATATGCTATACTATTCACATGGGCCCCGATCTTAAGCTTATAGAAACCATTCTCTGGGAAGACGGGAACTTTTTTCTTCTGGACCTTCACCTGGCCCGGCTTTCCGGGAGCGCCGGGTATTTCGATTTCCAGCTGGAGAAAGAAGCTCTCGCCGATGCCCTTTCACAAGAAAGCTCGGGGTTTTTTCCGGGAAAGAAATACAAGACCCGGCTTTTGCTTGAAAGCTCCGGTTCCTTTTCGATCTCTTCCGGCGAACTTGATGAGACCCCCGACACGCCAGTGAAAATAACCCTTTCCGATAAATATACCGACAGGAGCGATACTTTCCTGTACCACAAGACCACGAACCGGGAACTCTACGACAGAGAACTTAAAAGACACCGTGAAAAGGGTTTTTTCGATGTTATTTTCATGAACCGGCAGGCCGAAATAACGGAAGGGGCCATGACCAACCTGATAGCGCTGTCTGACGGAGAATATCTCACTCCCCCCGTCGCGTGCGGAGTACTGCCCGGGGTTTACAGGGAACATCTTCTCGCGGGGTCGGAAATGGACATAAAAGAAAAGGTCCTCTATATAGAGGACCTTCAGAACGCCAAACGCCTTTTCATCTGTAATTCCGTGCGGAAACTCCTTCCGGCGGAGCTATGTCTCTGAACTATCCCCCCTTCTCCAGAGAATCCTTAAGGTTGAACATATCGCCAAGATGTTTTATTTCTTCCGAAAGGAGGTTGTCTATCGTCTCCTCCGCCTCTTTGAGCACATTGAGCTTAAGCTCGTGAAGGAAAAGCAGAAAATCCTTCTCGAAGGTTATGCCCGCCTGAAGGGCCTCTTCCTCGCTTATGGTGGTCTCAAGCACTTTTTTGAGGGTCTCGTCGCAGTTAAATGTACTGGTATCGACCAGCGCGTTCAGGTAAAGGGCTTTTTCGCCGGGATAAGCCTCTTCGGCCTTTTCGGAAGCGATGCTCTCCCGTAAATGCTCCAGTTCGTGCTTGTGCTTCTGCTCGTCCTTGGCCAGTTCCATAAAAAGCTTTCCTACATGGTAATTCTCGCTGTTCCTGGCAAGGTCAAGGTAAAGGTCGACCCCTTTGGACTTGGACTGTATCGCCATATCTATAACATCTTTAGCCGTATATTTCTGTTCCATTATGGGCTTCTCCTTTCAATGTCTTTGCGATAAAGAGACTATAGCACATTATAATGCCCTTTTCAAGATAAGGCGGTCCTATTGTCCTTTCCCCCAAAGCAGGGTATACTATGTATGGCCGCTTTGATCACTTTTACACAGAACCGGCCGTACGCTTATCGCAGTTAACCGGGGCCTGTTCGGCATCGACCCATGAAAATCGGATTCTTCAAAACACGCTTCATAATTTACATAGTAGCGCTCACCGTTATCGGGGGGTTCCTTTTCAACTTTCTGCTAACCCGCCAGAGCGTGATCATGTACGATTACTTCATCGAAAAACCCACCACTTACAACCTGGAAAGGGCCGAGAGGCTGGCAAACTCCATCTACCAGAGTTTCAAGCAGGAAGTGCCTTCACCGCCCAGCCTGCCCGCGGTGCAGTCGTTCATAAAAAAATACAACGACATCCCTTTTCTAAGCGTGAACTTCATATACAGGGATGACGCGGGCCTCATGAAAAGCGTACTGGAGGATGTAAAAGAAATAGATATTTTAAGCGCGGAATATGTATACCCCATCAGATACGGGAACCGGGAAATAGGCACTCTTCTTATATACGACATAAACAAGGAATACAAGCGGGGCCTCGAGGAATACTCACAGATGTTAAAGGTGACCAGGCTGTTCTTCATCATATTGCTTTTTCTTCTGTTATCTATCCTCATCTACCGGGAATACAGCGCGAAAATAGAGCACGCCAAGAAACTAGCCGAATACCAGGCCGTGCACGACGGTCTGACCGGACTTTACACACAAAAATATTTCAAAGAACACCTGGAGAGGGAAATAAGCCGCTCCCAGAGATATAACCGGCCGCTCTCGCTCATAATGTGCGATATAGACTTTTTCAAAAAATTCAACGACACCCACGGCCACCTTGCCGGTGACGAGGTGCTTAAAAGGGTCTCCCGGATGATACAGGATAATGTCAGGGCCTCGGATATCGTCGCCCGTTACGGAGGGGAGGAATTCGCCATACTTCTTCTGGAGGCCGGCATAGAGGAAGCCCGCAGCGTGGCCAAAAGGCTGCGCACTATAACGGATAAAGCCGTGGATGTCGCGGGTAGAATAAAGGACACGATCGAGCAAACCCCTATAAAGTTCGAGGGCAAAGAACTGAATGTAACGCTTAGCATGGGAGTCGCTTCATTCGACGGCAACGAGAAATATAAACCGGAATTCCTCATATCGGACGCCGATCACGCCCTGTACCAGTCCAAGGAGAACGGCAGGAACCAGATAACCCTTTTCGATCCGGAGAGCAAACAGTATACAAAGGTGGGATGATACGCCCTCGGCGGAAAGTTCGGGTTCACGCTCATGTTAAGGTTTAGCAAAACCCCGATAGTTTTTCCCTCTGCTCAACCTGAACCTTACAGTATTTCCCCGGTCGCCAGATACCCCCAGTAATCCTTCACCGCCTCTTCCAGTGACATAAATCCGTGTCCGCAGCCGGCCTCGCGAAGTTTCGTCATGTCGGCCTCGGTAAAGTACTGGTATTTGGGCTTTAGATATCCCGGCATTTCAATATACTCTATAACGGGTTCTTTGCCGGCCGCGGCGAACATGGCCCCGGCCAGATCGTTCCATGTCCCGGCCCTGCCCGTTCCGAGGTTATAAATGCCCTTGGCCCGGGGATTATTGAACAGCCACCACATGACCTCGACGGCGTCCTTTATGTAGATAAAATCCCTTTTCTGGCCGCCGTCGGGGTAGTCCTTACGGTAGGACTTGAAAAGCGTGATCCTGCCTTCCTCCGCCACCTGTGAATGCTTTTTGCATACCACGCTCCTCATGTCGCCTTTGTGGTACTCGTTGGGACCGTAAACATTGAAGAACTTTATACCGGTAGCCCGGTCTATGACCCCGTTCTTGAGCATCCACATATCGAACATGTGCTTGGAAAACCCGTACATGTTCAAGGGCTTCAGTTTCAGCAAGTCCTCGTGGCGGTCGGAATAGCCTTCGCTTCCGTCACCGTAGGTGGCGGCTGAAGAAGCGTAAATAAAATGGGCCTTATTGGAAAGCGCCCACTCCGTCAGTATCTGTGAATACTCGTAATTGTTCCTGATGTAATGATCGGCATCCGTGAGGGTAGTTGAAGAACAGGCCCCCATGTGTATAAGGTGAGAGGGTTTGGGGATCTTGTGCTCCAGCACCATGTCCAGAAAGTCGTCTTTCTGTATATAATCGCTGAACCTTTTCCCCAACAGATTACGCCACTTTTCCGAAGAATCGAGTTCGTCCACGACTATAACATCGTCTATTCCTTCACGATTGAGTTTCCAGAGAAAAGCGCTGCCGATGAACCCCGCCCCGCCGGTCAAATATATCATTTCTCCCGCTCCTGTTTTTCACCCTGTTGGCCCAGGGACCTGAGGAATTTCCTGAACTGCGGGGCGTATTTGATAAGCATCGCGAAGATCCTGTCCAGGGTCATGACCTCCGGTACGGACCTCGCGGGATTACGCACCACCGTGGCGCCCTTCGCCACATTACCCGAAACTCCGGATTTAGCCGCCAGCTTGGCGTTGTCTCCTATCTCGACATGATCGGCTATCCCTACATTCCCGCCCATCATGACATTCTCGCCCGTCCTGGAACTGCCCGCTATACCGGAAAGCGCCGCGATGAGGTTCTGTCTGCCGATCCTCACATTATGGGCTATCTGGACCAGGTTGTCTATCTTTGTATGGGCGCCTATAACCGTCGTCTCGAAAGTGCCTCTGTCCACGCAGCTGTTCGCCCCTATCTCCACGCCGTCCTCTATTACAACATTACCCATCTGCGGCACTTTGTATATCTTGCCCTTATCGGGAACATACCCGAAACCGTCCGCTCCTATGACCGTTCCGGAATGTATTATGACCTTTTTCCCTATCCGGGTATCGCTGCAGACCGTCACATTGGCTTTCAGTTTACACCCCTCGCCCATGGAAACATTCTCTTCAAGCACACATCCGGCGCCGATAGAAGAATCTTTTCCTATTTTTACATTCTCGCCTATGACGGCGTTGGGGCCTACACCGACATTCCTTCCGATATCGGCCGTCTCCGCGATAACGGCCGTAGGATGGACGCTTCCCTTTTCGGGGGGCATTACCGTAAGCATGGCGTTATAGAGCATGACCGCGGCTTTTTTCATGTCGTCCACCTTGAGAATGGTCTTGGGATAGCCTTTCTTTTCTTCTGTGGACAGCACACAGGAAGCCTTACTGCGCGCGGCGGCCTTGAACCCTTCTTCGGTAACGGCGAAAGTTATGTCACCCTCCCTCGCGAAGTCCGGCGCCCTTAAGCCTTTCACCTCGAGGCCGCCGTCACCGATAACCTCGGCCTTTATATATGATGCCGCCATCTTTACCGTGATCTTCATTTCTTTCTCCTGTCTTTCCCGGGGGTCTAACCTTATTTCTTTTCATTATACCCGAAGGGGTTTAAAAGTCCAATCGTAAAAGCCGCCCGGCCCGCGCGCATAATAAAACCCCGCTGTCCGAAAACAGCGGGGTTTTAGCGTACAGTGTCTTGAACTATTACAGACTGTCCTTCAAGTTCTTTCCTGCTTTAAAGGTAACTACCTTCTTCGCGGGGATCTTGATGGATTTTCCGGTCTGCGGGTTCCTGCCGGTCCTGGACTTCCTGGTCTTCATCTGGAAAGTACCAAGTTCGGGAAGACGGATAACCCTGTCTTTCGCGGAGCCTTTTGAAAGGCGGCCCGTAAGAGCCTCTACGACCGCGTCGTAAGCCCTGCCGGCTTCGGCTTTCGTCTCGTATCCACCTTTTTTGTAGATCGATTCAATAAGTTCACCCTTGTTCATACAACACCTCCCTTTGATTTCTGTCTAAGAACGAAATCTTACACATGGAATTCATGATACTAAAGATCTTTCGGCATGTCAACAAAATATCGTCCAGATAAATCAAGGGTTTCAGCAGAATTATTTTACGCGGAGCCCTTGACAAAAGGCTTGTAGCGTGTTCTAATTTTTCAGCGCTTTTACCGGCCTGAACGCTCCGCCTGAAAGCCCGTGAAACCGGTCATCTCCGAACACATCCGCCGCTTCTCTTTCCTCCCCGGCAGGTCTTCCCCGGCGAATGGATTTACTTTCAGGGAAAAACAAAGTATAATAATCCCATAAGTTTACGGTTCACGCGTCCCCGTAGCTCAGCTGGATAGAGTACTGGCCTCCGGAGCCGGGAGCACAGGTTCGAATCCTGTCGGGGACGCCATTTCAAACAAAAAGGCCCTGCCGACAGGCGGGGTTTTTTTGTTTGAACATAGCTCTACGCGGGAGAGGCAGAAATAATATAAAAATAATAACTGCCGAATCTGACCGAATGACGAAGGAATGAGGGAATGCCGCGAGCCTCGCGCCTGCCGAAGGCGGCGATCCGTAGCCTGAAGCTCAGATCCAGATCCAGCAAGCCTTCGGCTTGTAAAGATCTTTCTCGATCTTAATCTGAATCTCGATCTTTCCCCAGCAACATACTTTCTTTGATGCTTGGAAGATCGACACTCTGACACTTACGAGCTGCTGCCGGTTTTCCGCTGACTGGCCCGCAGGGGCTCGAGGAAGCCTTTATCGATCTCACCGGCAAGATAAACGCAGATCTCTTCCATCCTCTCTTCTCCGAACTGGGCCACATCCGCCGTGGGTCTGGAATAGAACTTGTCCCGTATATGATAGGCTATGGATACGCCGAGAGCGTAAAATCTGATGGGTTCCTGCTCGACCAGCGCGAGATCGATGTAAAGGTGGCATTCTTCCCTATCCTTTACCATGGAAACATCGCCCGCGGAAGAAAGCTCTCTGCCGAGTATATTCTCCACCCTTTGCTCAAGCCCCGTATTACCCCGGGCTTTCACGCATACTTTTATGGGCTCCGCCGCCGCGCAGGCAGCGAGCGCAAAAAAAAGGCAAACGGTTATCGCCGCGGATATCCGGCTCATATCATACCCCCCGGATCTCAACATTTTCTACGCACACATTCATTATCGAGGCGAAATTCTCCAGTTCTTTCTTTGTATAAGGCTTGACCCTGAGGTATTCTTCCTCCAGGGTGTTGTACGGGCGGAACTGCTGAAGAAAATATTTTCCGGCACCGGTCACGGTCTCGGCGATCTCCCTTATGTCCTCTTCTTCTACCAGGCCCGGGACACAGGTAGTCCTGAACTCATGATCGACCGTTGAAAGCATCGTCATCCAAATGCTTAAAGACACTTTGCTGCCCGCATACGGCATGTCCGTGACCATGCCGTATTTTCCCAGACCGGTCTTTATGTCTATGGCCACATAATCGAGCAGGTGGTCCCGGAAAAGCTTTTCGAGCATCTCCGGATCCGCTCCATTAGTATCGAGTTTGACCTTGAGGCCGTATCTCTTTATCCGTGATATAAAATCGGGAAGGTCCCTGTAGATGGTCGGCTCTCCGCCGCTTACGACTACTCCTTCTATCTGGCCTTTTCTTTTTTCGATGTAATCGAAAATTTCCTGTTCCGTTATGCTGTACTTGAAGCCGTTCCCGAGAAGATCGGGGTTCTGGCAATAACCGCACCGGAAATTGCAACCGTTCACGAAAACCGCCGCGGAGAGATGCCCGGGATAATCAACCAGAGACAGATTCTGCAGCCCTGCTATGTTCACCCTTTGTCTCCTCACAGGAAGTTTCGTCAACGCTGAACCTTTTTCTTTCCGCGAACTCGGCGGTCTTACCTTCGTTCCAGGACTGTACGGGACGGAAAAAACCGGTCACTCTCGAAAACACCTCAACACTGCATTTCTTCTCGTTCATGTCAAGACCTCCTTTTCTGCGGCTTGTTCTGTTCCCGTACACCCTTCGTGAGGACAGGTAAAATGTTCCCCGGGTATGTAGCCGTGCTCCGAACATATGGTGAAAGACGGAGTAAGCGTGTAATACGGAAGATGATAATTATGCGCTATCTTCTTTATGAGTTTCTTGCAGACATTTATGTCGTCTATCTTTTCCCCGAGGAAAATATGGAATACCGTACCGCCGGTGTAAAGTGTCTGCAGGCCGTCCTGATGGTCAAGGGCGGCAAAAAGGTCGTCTGTATGCTTTACCGGAAGGTTCGAGGAATTCGTGTAATAAGGCTCTTTGGTTCCCTGGGTAAAGATACCGGGATACTTCTCCCTGTCCATCCTGGCAAGCCGGTAAGTCGTCCCTTCGGCGGGTGTAGCTTCCAGGTTGTACAGATGCCCCGTATCTTCCTGGTATTCTACCATCCTGTTCCTTATATAATTGAGCAGTTCTTCGGCGAACCTGCGGCCCCGGGGAGTGGTTATATCTTCCTTAACGAGGTTGACACATCCCTCGTTAACACCGACAAGCCCGATGGTAGAGAAATGGTTGGCCCAGTAGCTCCCTCTCCTCTTCTTTATATCGGAAAGGTAGTGCTGTGAATAAGGATAAAGCCCCTGTTCCGTCAGCTGCTCGAGGATCTTTCTCTTTATTTCCAGCGATTCCTTTGAAATGCGCAGCAGTTCGTCCAGGCCTTTATAGAAAGTCTCTCTGTCCCCGGACATGTAAGCGAGTCTCGGTATGTTGAGGGTAACAACACCTATGGATCCCGTAAGCGGGTTGGATCCGAACAGCCCGCCGCCTCTCTTGCGGAGCTCCCTGTTATCGAGACGGAGCCTGCAGCACATGCTCCTCGCGTCGTCGGGGCTCATATCGCTGTTCACGAAGTTTGAAAAATAAGGTATCCCGTACCTGGCGGTCATCTCCCAGAGACTCTCGAGATCGGGATTATCCCAGTCAAAATCCTTGGTGATGTTATAAGTGGGTATAGGAAAAGTGAATATTCTGCCCTTGGCGTCCCCTTCGCTCATGACATCGCAAAAAGCCTTATTGATCAGGTCCGCTTCGTGCTGGAATTCGCCGTAGGTCTTGTCCATGGGAACCCCGCCCACTATAGCCGCCTCGTCCTTGAAATTGGACGGTATGGTAAGGTCCATCGTTATATTAGTGAACGGGGTCTGAAAACCGACCCTCGTGGGGACATTGACATTGAACACGAACTCCTGCATGTACTGGCGCACCTGTGCGTAGCTGAGCTTATCGTAATGGACGAACGGGGCCAGAAGAGTATCAAAATTGGAAAAAGCCTGCGCGCCGGCGGCCTCTCCCTGCAGAGTGTAAAAGAAATTCACTATCTGCCCCAGCGCTACACGGAAATGCTTCGGCGGCCTGGACTCTACTTTACCAAAAGCTCCGCCGAAGCCTCTTATGAGAAGGTCCTTAAGGTCCCATCCGCAGCAGTAAGCGCTTATCGAACCGAGGTCGTGTATATGAATATCCCCTTCTATATGGCGGTCGCCCACCTCGCGCGGATATATGCGGTCGAGCCAGTACTTGTTGGAAACCGCCGTGGAAATAAAATTATTCAGCCCCTGCAGGGAGTACCCCATGTTCGCGTTCTCTTTTACCCTCCAGTCCTTCTGCTGTATGTAGTTGTCCACCATATTGACGGCGTCCGAAAGAAGGGCTTTGGTCTCCCTGATCTTGGCGTGCTGCTCACGATAAAGGATATACGCCTTGGCCGTCTTCGCGTGTCCGTTCTCGATAAGGATCTTTTCCACCAGGTCCTGGACATTCTCAACGGTCGGGACCCTGTCCCCCTTATAGATAACTTCCAGAAAGGATATGGTCTGGCGGGTGATCTCCCTGGCTTTTTCGGTATCCTCCCCGCCCACAGCTTTAGCGGCTGAAAAAATAGCGCTTTCGATCTTTTCGGGTTCGAAAGGTTCCAGCCTTCCGTCCCTTTTTCTTACGAATTTGATGTCTGTCGAATACATCTCACATTTCCTTTCCTTTAGCGGGTCAAAAAAATAAACAAAAAATCCCTCGCCCGGAAAACGACAAGGGACATTACTCCCTGTTTAAAGGAGTATATGGATCTTTAAAAACGCTCTTAAGTAAGATTTGATAAAAACTGGCTCGGACATGCTACGATTTATTATAAAAGGGTTCCTGGTCAAATTTGCTCAACATTATTTCAACGGTATGCCGAAAACGCCAAAGCATGCTCAAGGGTACCATATGTTGTTTTCGTTGTCAAGCTATACACAACATCTAGTTAGCCGTAAAAAAGCTGGAAATTTGGTCTTGACATCTCTTGAGGCGTAAAAACAAGGCATATAACAGATCTCTCGCCGGGCAGAACACTTTATACGGCGGCATCTCCGGAAGCCGGATATACTGTTTCGGGTTGTTCGTATGGGATGCTTGTTGTCTTTTCCCCCGTCGGCCGGCGTATTTCGTCTCTCGAACAAGGACTGAAACGCGCAATACAAAACCCGGCAACGCTATACGCCGGGTCCTGGTTATTTTTATGGCGGAGAGGGGGAGATTCGAACTCCCGGTACCCGAAGGCACAACGGTTTTCGAGACCGCCGCAATCGACCAGCTCTGCCACCTCTCCGCTTCGATACCTGTATATGTACTTAGAAAAGAGAAGCGGATATCGAACCTGCAAAGCAGGTGAGATATCTTTTATCTTCTCTTCTACATCTGCCCCCTCAGGCCTCCGCCTTCGGGATGATCTTCGCTAAGCGAAGATCAGGACTTCGAACCCCGTCAGGGGTGAGAAGTCTTATCCTTCTCTATATGTTTTTATTCAAAAAGGGAGATATCTTACCCTCTTATCAAATCCAGCTTCTTCTTCCTGCTGAATTTCTTTACTTCTGCTTCCCTTTTTCTAGCTACTGAATAACTGGCACAAAGTTCTTTATACTTTACTGTTATAGGTTTCCTATAACGCGTATATCGACATTTACTCGTCGTATTGTGTTCCTTTATCCTTTTATCAACATCCCTGGCTACCCCAACATAAAAGGTTTTATCCCGACATTCTGCTATGTATAAAGACCAGGGTTCGTTGTAAATGTTCTTTCCGTCACCTTCATCCATCTCTGGCGCCTCAAAACCTCGCTTCCTCGGTTTTTCGGACTAATTTCTTACTTCAGCCAAGCGGTCTAATGTTCTATTGCTCTTATATATTGCTATTTTCGCGACTCCCTGATCTTCCTGCGCATCTTTTTCTGCCTGGGAGTAAGAACTATATCGCTCATCTCGTTCATGGCTCTCAGGGACTCCAGTTTCTTCAACGGAGATATCCCCGCGCGCCTTTTGATCTGTTCTTTACGGGATTCCCAATCAAATATCATTTCCTGCCCCTTGCTATCTTGACTTCCTTTATGTCAAGCAGATCCTTTTCCCGTCCCGCGTGCTTTTTCATCTTTATAAAGTCCTTCACCGAAACTACCGGCAGGGTCATTCTCCCCACTTTTACTTTCACCATGTTCTTTGAAGCTCTTTCGTAGCTTACAGGAGAATCGATTATAATGTCAACTTCCTCGTAGCTTCTTTTTCCCTTGTAAAAGTTGAAGGCCTTCATGTTCTTATTCTTCACCCAATCGTTCCGGGTATTCTTATCAGCTATGAGAAAGGGGTCGACCGGCTGTCTTACACTGTATCCCAGTTCCTTGAGAATAGTTACGATCTTTTGGAGGTTGGCATCGCTCATTTCGACGAGCACATCCATATCAAGCGTGTTACGGTAGCCTCCGAGAAGGTTCATAGCTATTCCCCCGACTATTATATATTTGACCTTGCGCCGGTTGAATTCTCTTAAAACTTCCTCATAAATGATCATATATCTCTTCCTTGCTTGACCGTAATTCTAACACATTTTGCCGTGTTTGAGAAGACTTTCCTGTTGTCTCGCAGGCTAGTGCCCCGGCCAAATAACCTCACAAAAATACGATACTTCTTTATGCAGAAATAAGTGTCCTGGAGATAACATTGTACTCCGGAACCCGGTATGGTACCGCGGGGCGGTAGGAGAGAATTCCCCTGAGAAGCACCGACACTTTGCCGCCGGCAATAGCTCTTATATACTCCCCGGCATCGAGACCCTCGTCAAGACTGAAGATACTGTTAATATAGAATTCAAGCAGCCGGTAGATAGGATCATTTTCAGGGGTCTTTTCGTCGACTTTCCTGGCCAGCAGCATAGCCGCGTAAGTGTTCATCTGAAAAGCCAGTCTTGACTCATCCCTGTCGGTCCTGGCCTGTAAAAGCATCATGGCATCCGTCCTGACGAACCGGATCCCGTGAGAACTGAGCGTTTGAAGCTGTTCCTCCGAAAGGGTGGCGGGCACCAGCGCTACACACCTGTCCTCGATGCCGGATGCGAGGTCCATTGTCTTCTTTACGAACATCTCTTCGTCTTTCGCGCTAACACTTTCCAGGTTGAACCTGTCACCGAAAGTCCTGCGATGGGCCTCAAGCTCCTCCCCGAAATAGAACTCATGGGTCATGATCAGGGTGAACCTCTTGTCCGGATGAGTGGGTATTGCCTCGCCCGCCAGGCGCGACAGACCCGCCATTTCTTCCGCCTCTTCTTTTTTAGCGAGCTTTTCGGCCTTCTTGGCCTCGTTACGCTTCTTCACCAGGTCTTCTTTTAAGATTCTGAGGCTGTCCCGGTGTGACGGGGTCCCCGAAGCGGCGTGCTCCTCCGCGATCCTTTCTTCGTCAAAAAGTTTTTTCTTCAGGAAAAGAAGGGCCCTCTCAAAAGCCGTATCAACGACATCCCTGTCAAGCGTGAACTGTCCTCCTGAATATCCCATGAGCTCGGAAAGCCTGGCGAGTTCCTCCATGTCAGGATCCGTTATCCGTCCGTCCCGGCCGGCTATCCGCTTTTTCACTCTCGCGACCCAGCTCTCCAGTACACCCATATCTATACCCGTTGCCAGCTCATGCTCATACTGCTGAAACGCCAGAAGGGAGTCCAGGGCCGCTAAAGCGCTTTCAAAGTCGCCCCTGCCCCTGTCATATAAGATCATGCCGATGATCTTATCCGAGACACGGCTGGTAAGACCCGCGAAAGTATCATCCCATTCGTCCCCGTAAAGGCTCTTCATCTTTTCAAGCCCCCGGTCCCTGCCGTAAAGCTGGTACGCGCATATATGCTCAAATTTCTCTCCCAACAGCCTGTAAGCTTTAAGACTCCTGCCTTCGAGCAGTTTGGCCGTCAAATACAGCTCGATATAATCCCTGTCCTCCAGCACTGTCCGGACGAATCCCCTCATCCGGGTGCCGCTCTTCCCGGCTTCTTCGGCCAATTCTTCCATGAAAGTGATCAGTCCGCCGTATTTCCGGGCGCCGAATACCTGCGCGTAGAAGATCATATAGTGTTCCGCCGGCGTTATGCTTATTTTTTGTTCCCTGCGAACCCGGTCCATTTCAAGTATCTTGCCGAAAGTCTCCCGGGCCGTATCCGAGAACGGAAAGTCCTTGTCTTTTTCCACGGCCTTCCATATTCCCTCGAAGCTATTTATCATCTTTGCTGTCATACCCTTATCTTCGGGGGACGCTAGATAATCGCGCCCTTCTATTTTATCAAGATGGGCCGTATTGTACCCGCATCTTCGCAGTTCGGGGTAACGGGCGAATATCTCATCTATCGGTTCGTTGATAAAGTAATTACAATACCCCTGGAAAACATCGTTGCTTACGACCCCTTCCTCTTCCTCGCCGGAAACCCCGTAAGAAAGCCCGTAACTCACACCCACCTCATGAAGGAACCTGAAGGCCAGAGCATCGAGTATTTCCCCGACCTTTTCCGTCTCAGCGCTCTGTTTAGGGGCATTGCTGTCAAGACAGGAGAACTCCTCCTCGGTCAGGAATATATAGACCGCGTTCACGCTCGTATGGCTCGCGACCTTTATCTGCCTGCCGCTGAGCCTGACCAGGGGATACTCGTCATTATTCATCCTGATGAAAACTATGTTCTTTCCCTCAAAGGCCTTGTCTATGCCTGTTCCTAAATGGACCAGGAAAGGATCAAGCTGGGCCCTTATCCTGTCCAGATACCTCCGGGGCCAGTAGTTCGCGGGGATCTTCCTTCGAGGGAAAAGGGAATTCCAGTCAAGAGAATCGGCCCTGCCCTCTATCTCGGCGAAATCCCCGGAAACGATATGTTCACTTATATATTTATCGATGATCTTTTCGTTCAGTTTTATATACCGTTCTATTGTCGCGGTATCTTCCTCTTTTCTCGAGGGAAAACTGCCCGCTATGCCCCGGAAGCCCCGGTATTCGCTCATCGTATATACATGGATGGGATATCCTCCCTGCCCGTCCTTCTTTAAAGAAAAAACAGCGTAATAGGTCCGGGGCTCGGCTCCCTTACTGCTTATTTTGCTCTTAACCGCGTAGAAACCGTTCTGCAGCTCCATGGCCTCCCTGAAAAAGAACTGGATAGAAGCCGGGTTGAATATCGTTCTCTCCGTGCTCTCCGTTATCCCCGCGTCAGCTATATCCGATAGCCGCCCCTTATCCGCAAGCGACATTATGTTCGCCTGCAAGGCCATTTTTATCAAAGCTATATCCTTGTATTGTGTCCCGAAAAGGTCATTGGACTTCATGGGCGGGGACAGTGTATCCAGAGCAATACCCGGAGCAATTTCCGCCCGGGACCGCCCTATACCGGGCCCTAGAACAAAACTCAGCGCCAGGACCACCACGATGAATGCCCTTATCCTTTTATATCTCATTTATAGATACCTTCAATTTTTTCGCCCATGGATATAGAGATACAGCACACCCTTTCCACGACCTAAAGACCATAATAGGCCATGGAAGGTATTTTACTTTTTTAAATTTAACTGGGTATAATATAACACAGCCGGTAGGATTAGTCCAGTAAAAACTTATATTTTAGGCAATTAGAGCGACTGAAGGACCGCTTCTTCGCTTGCCCAGTAATCCCGTAACTCCTCAAAATCGATCTTCCTTATCTCCATAAGAACCTGTCCGCTTAAAAGCTTTTGTATAAACAAGTTATGATCATCAGAACATTCTTGTAATATGAACTCCTGCACCTCAGCACTATTGCTTACCAGCCTCAAATAAAGTTCGTTGATCTTCTTCGCAAGCGGCCTTCTGCGGGCCTCATCCCCTTCCGCCCTGCTCCACTCCATAAGTCCAAGCCCCAGAACAGAAAGATGCGTAAACCCATACCTTTCGTTCCGCGCCCTGCCCCTGAATGTCCCGGGAATTATACCGGCCAGCTTACCTTCCCTCTTTACCCCCCTTAACATCTCGCCAAGCCGCTCCCGGAAATCCGGGTCGGTGAACGCCACTATACGAGTCCTTTTTCTTGCGTCGGGGTCAAGGACTCCCTCAAGAATACTGACAGCGTCCAGTATCTTTTCGATCTCTCCGGCGGGATCATTGTCCATATCATACTCAAAGGTATACTGGTTTATCCCGTGTTCCCTGAAAAAGATGGTCCTTCCCCTGGACCTGACAGCTTTGTATTTACTCCTGTCCCACGCCAGCTGTTCCCCGCTGACCGGAACAATGTTTACGCTCAGCTGCTCTCCTTTCCTTATACCTTCGAGGACCTCTATGGCGGCCGAAGTAGCTCCTTTAAAGTCGATGAACTCCCTCAAAGCCACTCCCAGAGGAGTATCTCCGGGGGCTAGAAGGCCGGGGCCCGGCTCCTCCCGTTCAAATATCTTCGTAGTCAGGGATATTATGTCTCCGTGGCTCAGATCGGGGTTCTTCTCAAGGACCTCATGCAGTATATATTCCTGCAAAAGGCGGGATCTCATCTCCGCGGGAAGATTCCCTTTCCTTTCATAGATGTCAAGATACTCTATAATATCCACGGCCAGGGACGAACTGTTCCCCAGAAGGTATTTCTCCTCCCCGGGGGCGACCTCTACCCTGGAACGCATCCACTCCAGACGCATCTCCGGACCGATATCTCCGACAGTCTTCTCGACCTCGGCGTCCCGCCCGGCGGCCAGTTTCAGCGTGCCGATGGCCGTTTCTATATCTGCCTCGGGCACAACGCCTTCAAGGACCTCCCTGATACGCTGTTCGCTCTTATCCAAAAGCCCGGAGGCGTGTTCTTTTACCAGTTTTTTCACTTTGCCGCTCACTTCATCTTCCGGCAGAACGGCATCTTTCCGCCATCTTTCTTCCTCTGTAAGCCCATCCTGCCCGATGAGGGTATCGTCCAGTCCCGCTGAGATATTACCTGTAATACCGGAAGCTCCCGCATTATCGTAAAGATATGACTCAATAGCGAGCATGAACGCCAGATACGCATCCACATTATACTTCTCTTCCCTGTTCTTGATCTTATCCCCGTCCCGCACCTTCATCACCAGCTTCATGTCGTTATCGGCCAGCATTTCCGTCAAGAGCTTATCCTCGTTCTCATCTCCGCCGTATTTCCCGTATATTTCTCTTAAAAGATCAAGCGTCCTTTCTTTACCCAGCACTTCACTGAAAACATCGAGGATCTCCCGGAAATAATCTACATTAAAATTTACCAGCCCCTCCCTCGGGACCCTTTCCTCCCAGCCATACTGCTCAAATATGGAGAAAAGCACTTTCGCCTTTTCTTTGACATTGTCTCCGTCCAGGGGTATCCTTCTTTCACCCACATCGACCATTACCGCCTCTTCCGTACCGTCCCGTATAATGAAATTCCTGTTATGGCAATCCTTGGGGACCTCATCGCCAAGCGCCCTGGTTATCTCCAGCAAAGCCCTTACCACATTCTTCCTCATTTCCACGGTGACCGGCTTGCGGTGGAACTGAAGCTCACCGAACATCTCTCCCGGGATAAATTCTTCAAAGAACCATATACTTCCATCGCCCGACCTGTAAGCGTTCCCGAACCGGGGTGATCCAAGACCTTCAAGACGAGCGAGGTCCTCTATCTCCCTGTCGGATATAGAACCCTCGAACTTGCTTTTCTTAAGCGCCAGTACTATCCTTATTTTCTCCCGGTCCTTAGTTCTGACATCAACCTTGAAAACATACTTATTAGCACCTTCCGCGAAATAACCGACCTTAACGGTTTCGGGAATATCCGATAGCTGTAAAGGCGGCCCTCTCTTTACCCTGTTGATGATGTTCAACATATCCTGTCTTGTAAAAGTCTCAAGGAATTCGGATGTCGACCGTAAAAGCATCTGGACCTGTTGCTTGTTCTGGATCTGATCTTTTCCGGGAGGAGCGAACTCCACCTTCAGCCTTTGATCCCTCGAAACATCGTGCCGCGAAACAGGAATAATAATATCTTCCGCTGATACAGGGCCTTTGGGCTCGATCTTCTTTTTTCCGGGTTTATCACTTCCCCGCGACTCCTCCAAAAGGACCGATTCTTCCCTCCACCTTTGTTCCTCAGTCAGACCGTCTTTCTCCCTGCTCTCGCTGTCGAGCCCTGACGCTATATTACCTGTTATATCCGGAGATCCATTTGCGGGAGGCGCTCGCGGGCCCGCTGATGTAATATCGGGGGCGCCCTTTAAATATCTTACTTTTTCCCTCACAAGGTCCAGAGGAATGCGGAGATCTTCTATGTTCTTAGAGCTGAAGGAAACGACTATATTTCCTCCAGAACCTTCTATTCCCCTGATACGGCTTAAAAGCTCTCTATCCCCCCCGAACCTGGCTATTTCTTCCGCGACCACAACACTGACCTTAAAAAGGTCTATTCCTTCTTCGCCTAAGACCTCTTCTCCCAAACCATTGAGCCTGCTTGCCAGCTGCAGCATCTTCAGCGGAGACAACACCGGCTGAAGCATATGGCTCAGGCTGCTTGGTCCACCCGACAACAGCCGGAAATACGGGCTTTCATATCCTTCTCCGGAAGTGAATACAGGCATTATTGAAACATAGGAATATCCTTTTTCCCGGAACAGTGAAACAAGGTTTTGTGAATGAAATCCTCCGGTAACCAGGATCGCCGCCTCCGCCCCGGAGCTGACGCGGGAAAATCTTATGTTTTTCAGGAAAACCTCATCCCGGCGAAAGGAAAGCTCATAAAAAACGCTTATCCTCGCTATGTATCCACTTATCCTGGCGGCGTCCCGGTAATCCGACAAAGAAATATTTTCCCGGTCGCCATATCTCTCTATAAACTCAACAACCTCCCTTAATCCCGGATCCGGTCCGCTTCTCTTACGCCGGTCGTATTCTGTTTTGGTCATAACGAACCTTGACATATTAACCAGCATAGTAAGGTTCCGGGAGAGCCTGTCCAGCTCTCGATCGCGAGCGCCTGTATATAAATGTTCTTTTATCCTTGCCTCCAGACGCTCTATCTCTTTTATCACTTCAAGCCGGTCCAACGAATCGAAAAGTGATACATACTCAAGGTATCTTGAAAGAGCAGAATGACCGTCAGGGGGGATCCGGCACGAAGAAGCTTTTTCTAAAAGGTAGGAGTAAAAATCCACTACGGATATCCTCCCCCTTTTGAACTCTATCGACGCCAAAATCAGTTCCCGGGATTCCTCGTCAGACAGGGTCTTATCAAGATCTCCTATAAGCCTGTATCTCTCCTCGTTAGCTTTTTCAAAATCAACATACTTTTCTTTTTTCCGGACCCTGGAAAGCCTGAGCAAATTTGGAAATCGTTCGAGGGATATGGAATATTTCTCCGCTTTGTCCCGCAGAAAATCAAAATAACTGTTCAAACTAAGATTCCCCGCCCGATATGCCCCGTAAGCCATATCCATCTCTAATAGTGGCGGAGCATACAGCTTTATCTTGAGCCTGTTCAGCTCGGTTGATATTTCTCCTAAATATTCCCGCAATTCCCTTTGATATGTCAGGGAATCCCTGTAAACTCCCAGATTCTTAATATACAGGCCGGCCTCCTCGACGCCCCACAAAGTCGCTGTGCCGGGCTCGTTTATCACATTAAACTCCGCCCCGTTTATTTCCCCCGCGTCAAGCATGTATCTGGAGACCTTTCCCCTGACTTCGGGATCCTCGATCCGGTGAAATACCGACAGGTCATATTCTTCCGCGCCCCCCTCCAGATTTATCATGGAAACGCCGTATTTGATCTTCAGGTATTGTATTATTTCAGATATCCGCGCCTGGCAGTAACGATTACAATGCGCGTCCTGTATATGGATGATCAGCTTTCCGAGGGGTCCGGCATGGCGATACCTGATCTCCCCCAGATATTCGGGAAGAGTGAATGTATTTACATCCAGCGCGGCGGGGTCATTTTTTTGATCCGCCAGGCCTTCCGCGTAAAGCTGTTCCCGGGTAAAGATCTCTTCAGCATTTATCTTTACCGGCCGATATGCCGCAACAAAACATAACAGCAAAAACCAGCTTAGCCACTTTAACCGTATCGATCGACTGAATACTCTCATTTTGTCTCCCGGCAGCTATTACTTACATTCTTTGGACAAACCGCCGCCTCTGCTTTTTAAAAAAAGCCTCAAGCTTTCTTCCTTTTTGTTGCACTAATAGTATGGCCTAAAATACCCCTCTATGGCAACTTTTTCACATATTATTCTTTACTATTATTTAATAAGAGGATTATCTATTTGAGGGAAAATCTCCGGCAATTTAGGCAGATGGAGCGGGTTTTCCCCTGGACATGCGAATATTTAAGCATAACACCAAAAATACCCTGGAATATTATGCCGGTAGATATCTTTTCGGGTAAGATGCTCTTCTTTCCTCTACCTCTTAGCCAGGAAGAATTCCTGTATTATGTGCCGGCATTCCTCTTCCAGAATGCCTCCGACAACCTCGAGGTTATGGTTAAAAAGTCCGGGTTTCGCGAGGTCTATAGCCGAACCGCACGCTCCAGTCTTGGTATCGCTCGTCCCGTAAACCACCGTCTTAAGGCGCGCCAGGACCATGGCCCCCACACACATAGAACACGGCTCGATGGTCACATATAGATCACAGCCGTTAAGCCTCTCGTTCTGAAGACTGTTAGCTGCCTGGGTGATCGCTATCATCTCGGCGTGGGCCGTAGGGTCTTTAAGGGTCTTTATCTGGTTGTGGGCCCGGCCGATCACTTCCCCGTTATAAACGATGACACAGCCTACCGGCACCTCTTCCTCGTCAAAGGCCTTCCTTGCCTCTGAAAGAGCCATTCTCATGTAAAATTCGTGGATGTTCATGCTTCTTTTGCCCTCTTGATCATAAACTCTATGTTCTCGTTATAATTTTCGGCCTTTACCTTTATTTCCGGATACCTTTCTTTCCAAACACGGAAAATCTCATCGGCAAAGGCTTGCCCCACGGTCTTTACTCCCTTGAAATCCAATATCACAAAACGGAACTTCTCGAGACCCGCTAAAACACGCCTTGCCTGTGACCTCGAAATATATTCATTGCCCATCCTGTAAAGATGTACCCTGACTTTCGTTTTCTGAAACTCGAAAGAGTCATCCGTATATTCCCTGAAAATATCCGATAGGATCTTTTTTGACCCGCTCTCTATGGAAAAAATGACTTTCGTCCCCTTTTCCTCTTTCGAATCCTCCAGGAAAACATCGTCAAGAAGATTGTTGAATATGAGTTTCTTGCCCGAACTTTTTATCGTTAAAATATCCCCGCTTTTTGAAGTGAAGAATATGCCCTCACCTGAATGGCTCTCTGGCATCGTTGTAAGCTTACCTTTCATCAGGTCCTGGATCGCCTCTATCCGTGAGGAAAGGCCTTTTTTCTGCTTTATGTTATTGAAGATGCCGACACCGCTGTCATCTACCTCAAAAGATATTATGCCAGCTTCCTTTTTCATTTTGCATGCGACCTTATCGGACCGGGAATGTTCTATTGCGTTATTGAGCATCTCCGTAAAAGCGTAATCGATAATATGGGAAACATTCCCGGGAAGATGCAGGAAAATGCCGGTTTCCTTTTTTATCTCGTCTAAAACACTATCTTCGGAAAGCCCCTTATTTTCCAGAACCCGGCTGAAAGACAATATGCTTTCTTTGGCATGTTTAACCTTCTCGGCCTTAGCCGGTACATATCTCGCGGCATTAGCCTTACCTAAAAGAATAATACGCCCCTCTTCTCTGAGCTTCCTGAAGAACCTGTTAACATATGCCCGGGAAAACCCGCTTTGCCCAACTATTTCAGAGGCCTTTACCTCGCCTTGCTGCTCTATTTTATCCAATATGAGTTTTCTTATATCCATGACCCCGCCTTTAGTTGACAACTTTAAGTATACATGGTTTTTTCAAGTTGTCAACAAGCTGTAAACATTTTACTGGCTTAAGTTGTAAACTATATTTGTTTACAACTTAAAATGTTCATAACATTACAATGTTGTATACACAGGCCCTCTATCTTTACTCGTTTCTATTTACTCCTGATTGACTATTACCCTAGTTATGATACAATAAAACCTCAAATTTGCTTAGCGGGAGACGACACCGTAGGGGCCGTAGACCGCTACATATAGTTTTTCGCGTGCCAGTCAAATGAGAACACAACTTATGGAGCGAAGAGAACATAAGTTGAAAGTTCGAATTTATCCCGAGCTTGTAGTTTGAGCGAGGGGAGCTCAGCTGGATAGAGCTGGACTGGCCGAAGGACAGGACAAAAGCAAATGGCCTGACATTTGCTTAGCGGGAGACGACACCGGAGGGGCCGTAGACCGCTACATATAGTTTTTCGCGTGCCAGTCAAATGAGAACACAACTTATGGAGCGAAGAGAACATAAGTTGAAAGTTCGAATTTATCCCGAGCTTGTAGTTTAAGAGAGGGGAGCTCAGCTGGATAGAGCTGGACTGGCCGAAGGACAGGACAGAAGCAAATGGCCTGACATTTGCTTAGCGGGAGACGACACCGGAGGGGCCGTAGACCGCTACATATAGTTTTTCGCGTGCCAGTAGCTCAGCTGGATAGAGTAGCGGTCTACGAAACCGTTGGTCGCAGGTTCGAATCCTGCCTGGCACGCCATAAAAAAGGGGACAGTACCTTAGTGGACTGTCCCCTTTTTTATGGCTAGAGAAATCGTTCAGGTCAGATCACTCAAGGCCGATTTCTCTGTGTCTACACTCCGTTTTATTCTGGGAAATTAATTTTCCAGAATAAATACTCGTTTCGACACTGTGCCAGGCAGGGATCCGCTCACTTCGTTCGCGTTTTCCTGCCTTTTCTCAAAAAACTCTCATTCCACCTCTTTGCCGGGCAGGGTCCCTCAGCCTGGTTGAATCCGGGTATATCTTCAGACCTCGGTTTCCTGCCTGGCCTATATGGAAGCAAATTTTCAGCGAATGAAGACATGGTGACAGCAGGCGAGACAGTAAAAATATAAAAATAATGACTGCCGAATCTGACCGAA
>WJMG01000018.1 GCA_014728075.1 Candidatus Omnitrophota bacterium
CCTGTTACGAGTCCGTCAAAGGTGTTCAGCCGCGAGTTTCCGAACGAGCCACATGCGAGTTCGGGTGTCTGAGCGCCGGAACACCTTTCACGGACGAGGTCCTTCCGCCGCTATTCTGACACATGAGCGCTCAGCACCGATCCGGAAACGATCCCTTAGCTGATAGCCGAGATCTGATATCTGACGGCCAGTATACCTTTAGCCTTTTGCCCTTTGCCTTTCGCCCGCCGAAGGCGGCGATCCGTGGCCTGAAGCTCAGATCTAGACTGAGACTCAGCAAGCCCTTGGCTTGTAAAGATCTTTCTCAATCTCGATCTGAATCTAGATCTTCCATTAGCAACATACTTTCTTTGATACTTGTTGGAAGATCGACACTCTGCCGCTTTAACGGCGGCTACAACCTAAGCTCCGAGCTATGAGCTGATACGCCTCCAGCCTGCCAACAGGCGGGATGACCTCAAAGACCCTCATCTCAGAGCTTATATCTTTGGGTAAGTTCCTCCTGCATATAACGCAGGGCCTCGTCGACATCGTCTATGATACGAAAAAGGGAAAGGTCCTCTTCGTCTATCATGCCCCAGTTAAGAAGTCCCTGGAAATTGACCACATCTTCCCAGTATTCGCTCCCGTAAAGTACCACGGGCATTTTTTTCTTCGTCTTTCTCGTCTGCATAAGGGTAAGAAGCTCGAAAAGCTCGTCAAAAGTACCGTACCCTCCCGGAAAGATCACAAGCGCTTTGGCCAGATAAACGAACCAGAATTTTCTTATAAAGAAGTAATGGAACTCGAAGGCCAGTTCCTTCGTCTGGTATTTATTCGGGGACTGCTCGAGCGGAAGGCTTATATTCAGCCCGACCGATCTTCCTCCCGCTTTTTTAGCCCCGCGGTTGGCCGCTTCCATTATCCCGGGCCCGCCGCCCGAACATACCATGAAGTTCTTGCTTCTGCCCTTGAGCCCGATGAACCACCGGGTAAGCTTCTCCGAAAGCTCGAGGGCATCTTCGTAATACCTGCTCATCAGAAGCACCTTCTCCGCTTTCTGGAATTCCGCCTGCAGCTTCTTGGAAGGTTTTTCCACCTTCCGCATCTTTTGTTCGACTTTATTAAACCGGCTCAAAGCCTCTTTACGGGGTATGGTCCTGGCGGAACCGAAGAACACCACAGTATTGTGCACATGATGCTTGTAGAACCGGGCCTTGGGCTCTTCCAGCTCGGACATGACCCTTATAAGCCTCGCCGCCGGGCTGGTCAGAAAATCGGCGTTCTTGTAAGCTTTCACCAGATACTCGCAGGACCTTCTTTCAGCGGACATATCCCCCCTTCCTTTCATCCTGTTTACTAACTAAATATACCTTCCGTCAGTGGCGTTTGCAAGAAAAGGCTTCTACCGCAAAAAAGGGGGATGCGTGAACGCATCCCCCCTTTCCCTGAATATGCGAAGCGGATTCAGCTGCGCTTTTCCATCGGGATATAATCCCTCTTGTTCTCTCCGGTATAGATCTGCCTGGGCCTGCCTATTCTCGCGCACGGGGACTCGATCATTTCCTTCCACTGGGCTATCCACCCGGGCATCCTCCCTATAGCGAACAGCACCGGAAACATCGCCAGAGGGATGCCTACGGCCTTATAGATTATTCCGCTGTAAAAATCCACATTGGGATAAAGTTTTCTTTCTTTGAAATAATCGTCCTTGAGGGCTTTCTCCTGGAGCTTCACGGCTATATCCAGGAGCGGGTCGTGTATACCCAGCCTGTCGAGCACCATCTTACACTGGTCTTTTATCAATAGGGCCCTCGGATCGAAGTTCTTGTATACCCGGTGCCCGAAACCCATGAGGCGGAAAGACGAGTTCTTGTCCTTGGCTTTGGCTATGTATTTATCAACATCGCCGCCGTCATCGTGTATCCTCTGGAGCATCTCGACGACCTTCTGGTTGGCTCCTCCGTGGAGCGGTCCCCATAAAGCGCATATGGCCGACGAGACCGAAGCGAAAAGGTTCGCCCGGGAGCTGCCTACCAGACGCACGGTCGAGGTCGAGCAGTTCTGTTCGTGGTCCACATGAAGTATGAACAGGGTCTCCAGCGCCTTGACTATCTCGGGGTCTATCTTGTACTCCTTTACGGGGGAGGAGAACATCATGTGCATGAAATTCGCAACATATCTGAGGTCCGCCCTGGGGTAAACGAAAGGCTCTCCTATGGATTTCTTGTAGGTATAGGCGGCTATAGTCCTGACCTTGGCCATTAGCTCTATTGCTATGTTCTCTATCTCATCGTCGGTAGGTTCGGCCTTTATGAATTCGGGATAATAACAGGAAAGAGAACAGACCATGGCCGAGAGGATCGCCATGGGATGGGCATTCTGCGGGTATCCCCTGAAAAAGGTCTTCATGTCCTCGTGTATCATGGAATGCTTGGTAAAGCCCTTTGAATAGAACTCAAGCTCCTCCTTAAGGGGAAGCCGGTCGTGTATGACAAGGTAAGCTGTTTCCACGAAAGTCGACTTTTCGGCCAGTTGTTCTATGGGAATACCCCTGTGACGGAGAATACCTTTCTCCCCGTCTATGTAGGTTATGGCGCTTGTGCAGGACCCGGTGTTGCTGAAGCCGGGATCGACCGTTATATATCCCGTCTCCTTCCTCAGTTTCGAGATGTCCAGGCCTTTTTCTCCTTCGGTACCCGTTATTATCGGAAGCTCTATCGTCTTACCGTCAAATGAAAGTTTAGCGTTTTCGTCCATATCTTACCTCTCGGGTTATCGCGGTTACATTCATATTTTCTCTTACTGGCGCGTCCCTTTCAGGGAGTTATACTATATATTATTGTGATTGAACTGTCAACTCAGGGCCTCGCCGCTACGCCTTAACACTGCGGAGAAGCTCTTCCTCGCTCGCCGTGGCCAGGCACACGCAGTCGTCGGACGCCCCGTAATATATATCTATCCTCCCGTCGTCCCTCCTGACGGCACCGCAGGTAAAAACAACATTCTTCACAAGCCCTCCGGTCTCGTAAGGTTCCTCGGGCATCAGGAAAGGCCTCCTCGATCTGCCTATGACCCGGGAGGGATCGTTAAGGTCCAGAAGAAGCACCCCCAGTGAGTACCGTTCCTCGCTGTCGACCCCGTGGTATATCTCAAGCCAGCCCTCCGGTGTCCTGATGGGGGGCGCGCCCGGGCCTATCTTCCGTATATCCCACTCACTCGGGCCCGGCACGGCTATCTTCTTAAAACACCCCCAGTGTATAAGGTCAGGAGATGAAGCTATCCATATGCACTCCCTGGCCCTTTCCTTGTTGAAAGGCCTGTGCAGCGCCCGGTACAGCCCTCCTGTCTTCTCGGGGAATATCACGATGTTCTTGTTGCGTGACATGAATATGATGCCCTTCTTCTCCGCCGAGACCAGGTCCCGGGAAAAAGCCAGGGCCGTTGCTATACCGTCGTCGGATATCGCTGAATAGGTTATCCGGTACTCACCGTCGATAAAAGTTATCCTGGGGTCCTCTATCCCGTATTTCTCCAGGCAGGTCCCCGCCTTCAGGAAAGGTCTTTCCTCAACGGCGAAATTCACGCCGTCGTCGCTCCAGGCTCCCCTTAAATGCCCCATAGAGGTTATGTAATTGCCCCGGGGGGTGACCACCGTCCGGGGGTCCGAACAATCTATTCCCGGATCGTCCTTGTCGAAATATATTTTCTTGATACCGCCTTCCTCCGGGGAGTACGCGGCTACGGCGGCCTTGCCGGGCATATTCTGCACGGGCCTCTCGGCCACCCTCAGAAGAAGGAAGGTCCTTCCGTCCTTCTCGACGGCCGCGGCGTTGAAAACTCCTATCACCTCGAAATCGTCCCGTGAAGGCGGAACATCGGATATCTTTATCAAAGGGTTATGTCCGGACCGTTCCGGCATGGTCTTTCCTCCCAAAGCCCCTATACGGGGCTTTCGAGCTATCATTATAGCATAACTGCCTGTATGTTCTCACTCGTTTTCAACAAAAAAAGCCGGCCAAAAGGCCGGCTTTTCAGCATAGGGCTATATACGGGCATAAGGCCTTCGGGATGCCTGTCTTGTCTCCGGGAGGACCCTAGACCGCGGGCCGGGAGAAGCGTATACCCATCCTTTACATGGTCGCGAGTTTGACCGTCAAAGTCCTTTCCAGGTAATCGAGGTCAAAAGGCTTAACGATATAGTCGGACGCGCCGAGCCTGATCGTCTCCTTTGCCACTTCCTCGTCCACGACCGCCGTTACCATTATTATACCCACCTCGGCGTCTATCTCGCGGATCTTCTTTATGGCCTCTACGCCGCTCATGCCCGGCATCCTGATATCGAGCAATATCACCCTGGGCCGTTCTTTCGCAAGAAGGTCTAAACATTCGTCCGCCGT
The DNA here is from genome assembly GCA_014728075.1 of Candidatus Omnitrophota bacterium. GTDB lineage: Bacteria > Omnitrophota > Gorgyraeia > Tantalellales > Tantalellaceae > WJMG01. Next base: position 4,380 of record WJMG01000018.1, read on the forward strand.
CCCGGCGGCCGACACCTCATAGCCCTTCTTTTTCAGGAACGCCTCGAGCGCGTCCCGGACCGCCTTTTCGTCGTCCACGACCAGTATCTTCTCTCCCATGATCTCCTCCTTTTTTTCGGGCTTCGATCCGGCTTTTTATTTTCTCCAGAAGCAGGTAAAGGTCTACCGGTTTCTGCAGCACATCGTCCATGCCTATCCCGAGCTCCCCGAGGACTTTTTTATGCTTTTTTATATCAATGGAGCCGGTAAGGAAAAGCGCCGGGAGTCCCGGAATGTTCTTCCTTATCTCCTTAAGGCAGTCAAAACCGCTCATGCCCGGCATCTTGACATCAAAAAGCCCCAGGTCCGGCTTTTTGGCGGCCCGCAGTTTCTCAACAGCTTCCCGCCCCGAAGAAGCGGCAGTAACGCTAAACCCCTCTTTCTCAAGGAATTTACCTACGGCTTTCAATATCTCTTTCTCATCCTCCACCAGAAGTATGCGCCTCATTCCTTTTCTCCCGTCTTTAAAGGAAGTACGACCGCCACTTTCGTTCCCTTTCCCGGCTCGCTGTCATACTTTATCTCTCCCCCGTGGCTTTTTATTATACCGTAGCAGACCGAAAGCCCGAGCCCCGTCCCCTTCTCTTTGGTGCTGTAGAAAGGGTCGAATATCTTCCGCATAACTTCTTCGGGCATACCCGAACCGGTATCTTTTATCTCCGCTTCCGCCACACCGCGCTTTTCGGCCACGGTTACCGTAATAATACCCTCCCCCTCTATAGCTTCCCTGGCGTTCTTTATAATGTTAAAGAACACCTCCTGGACCTGGTTGGCATCGACCTCTACCGGTATCTCTTTTTCCTGATAATGTTTTTCTATTCTTATGTTCTCCAGGGAATACTGCCTTTCAAGGAGCCTCAGGGTACTCTCCATCACTTTCTTGAGGTCCGTTATCTCTAACCGGCCTCTGGAGGGCCTCGAGAATTCAAGGAGCCTTTTCACGATATCTCTCGCGCGGTAAGCCTGTTTCTCGATCACTTCCAGTCCCTCCCGTATCTCCTCGTTATCGATATCTTCCATTAAACCGAGCTGAGCTCTGCTGGATATGGCCTGAAGAGGATTGTTCACCTCGTGCGCCATCTCCGAGACCAGTTTCCCTATGGAGGAAAGCTTTTCGGACTGTATCATCATTCTCTGTGTTTTTTTAAGTTCATTCACGCTGTTCTGAAGTTTTTTTCTTATTTTGTTATTGTCCTCCAGCATGCTGACCATGAGCGTCCTTCTTCTTTCCGACTTTTTCAGATGCTCGTCCAGCAACCTGTTCTTTTTCTCCAGCGATTCTTTGGATGACTGCAGGTCCTCCAGAAGGTGAACAGTAGCCTCTTCCGAATCTTTCAGCTCGGCGGTCCTCTCCCTGACCCGATTTTCCAGAGTCTCGTTAAACTCTCTCAACTCTTCTTCTCTTTGTTTGACCGTCCTGGCCATTTTTTCAAACGAATCGGCCAGGTCTCCTATCTCATCACGCGTTTTGATCTCGGGAAGATCCGCTATTTCCCCTTTTTGAACTCTCACGATAAAATCGTGCAGTTTTTTCAATGGTTTAACGAAAGCTCCGCCGAAAAGAAATCCCAGAGGGACCCACACCGCGACAAGTATACCGATCACGATCAGCATCTGCGAGAACAGCCTGTCCAGCGGAAAGAAGGTTTCGTTCACGCTCTTGGCCAGAAAAACTATCAGGTCCAACCCGTTGCCCGCCAGATACCTGTTATCTATACCCGAAAACGCCAGGAACATGTCTTTGCCGTGGACAAAAGGTACTGAAGATATCCCCCACCCCTCTTGCGCCGATACGGCCTTTCTGAACCAGCCCTCATCCCGAAAAGAAAGTTCCAGCGGCTCTTCTCCCCTGTGATAGACGATACTACCCCGTTCATCGGCCAGCATCGCGTGCCCCGTTCTCCCCACGCTGAATTCCTCCAGGGGTTTTATGAATTTTTCGAGGTCGATCACGGCCTTTAGAACTCCCAGCACATTCCCGGAGGCGCCTTTTACAGGTACGCCGACGGGTATAGCCAGGCCTCCTGTGGACGCGTCTTTTCCAATGTCACCTATATATACGCGGCCCCGCCCGTCATCAAAAGAGCTTTTCCACCAGAGTTCATCCGCCTGGTAAAAGTCCTCAGTCTTCCCCGACGCGGCCACGAGGCCCCCGTAGCGGTCGGTCACCAGTATCTCCGCTATAAGCTCATCCTTGAGCACTATCGCTTTAAGATCCTCCGCTATCTTGTTATCCGTGAATTTTTTGACGATATCTTCACCCCCCCGGGGAGACCTCCAGTTTTCTTCTATAGCGGAATATTCTTTCCGCGCCTCCGTCTCCCCGGACTTGTCGAAAAGCGAGTTCGATGAAGATACGGCTTTCAATAAGCGCCCGTTCCCGGAGTAAAGCTCCAACTCCTGCACGATATCGTCTATGTTAATACTTATGTGTTCGCTGAGCAGGTCCGCCATCTTTACATAATTCTCACCGATAGTCTCCTTAAGAAGGCGCGAACCGGCGTAATAGCCGAAACCGACGCCAACGAACATCGTAACCATCATGGCTGTAAAGACATAAAGGATGAGTTTTCCCCGGATCCCTATCTTAAACGCCATTTTTCCCTCCGGCCCGCGCTCTCAGGCGCTCTATTTCTTCCTCAAGTTCTTTCATCTTGAGTTCCCTGCCGACCGCGGCTTTATGGAATATCTCCAGCTGGCGGACCTTCTTTTTATGGTCCGTAATATCATAGGCTATCCCGTCAACATAATTCACGCGGCCGCCCTCCGCGCTGATCGCGGTCTTGTGGTCCGAGACCCATTTCTCCTCCCCGCCCTTTGCCCTGATGCGGTATTCCTGTACTATAGAGCACCGGCTCTCCAG
>WJMG01000019.1 GCA_014728075.1 Candidatus Omnitrophota bacterium
AATACATCGGGAAGGATCCCGTCAAACCTCCAAACCTTACTTTTTAATTGTCTAATTTGTATGTAATATGATATCAACCCTGGATTATATTGTCAACTTTCTTGTTTCTTACTTTTTTATGTTTAACCAACACGGACACCATCCCCCACCCACCGGTACCTATCCCCACCGGTACCTATCCGGGATAGATACCGGTCCCGGATGGATATCTATCCCGGATAAGTATCGGTCCCGGATAGGTAAAAGGTAAAAACCGGCAACCAATCCAATCAATAATTATCATCAAACCGTTACAATCGTGGCAAAAACTAAGCTTTCGCCTAAAATCTTTATTTTAAACATCTTATACAATATATTCGGTCCCTCGATGGCCTCGTTTCAGATAACTGCACAGAAAAAACAAAAAAAGTGAAAGAATTTCCCCAAAAAAGTTGTATCTAATAATAGAGCACACTACTACCTATCCGGGATAGATACCTATCCCGGATAGGTACCGGTCCCGGATGGGTATCTATCCCGGATAGGTTAACTGGTAAACATAAAAAAGGAGGGAAATTATGCCGTATAGAAAAGATGCCCTTGGAAACAATGAAATTTATCATGTTTATTCAAGGAGCATTGCCCAATTTCAAATATTTAATTCTTCTAATGATTTTAAGAGGATGATCCTATCTCTACATTTTTTTAAACATACAGACCCTGGAATTAAATTCTGGCAATACTATGAATCGTTAAAATTCCATAAAATAAATACATATAACCACGATATGTTTAACGGAAAAGAACCTCTAGTCGACCTAATAGCTTTCTGCATGATGCCTACTCATATCCATTTAATACTCCGTCAGGTCACGGACAAAGGCATTTCCCGGTACATGTATATGTTGCTGAAAAGCTATACACAGTATTTCAATTTCCGTCACTCTCGCAAGGGACCGCTTTGGGAAAGCCGGTTCCGTAATGTACATGTAAAAACCGACGAGCAATTTTTACACCTTACAAGATATATACATCTAAACCCTTGCACATCCGAGCTCGTTAAAAACCCGGAAGATTGGAACTATTCCTCCTACAAAGAATATACATCGCCCAGATCTTCTGAAAATAACGGTATCTGTGAATTTAATGGCCTTTTGGACATGTGCCCTAAAAAATACAGAACTTTTACGAACGATAGAAAAGATTATCAAAGAAAGCTACATCTGATCAAACATTTATGTCTGGAATGAATTTACTACCTGTCTACCTATCCGGGATAGATACCTATCCCGGATAGGTACCGGTCCCGGACGGGCATCTATCCCGGACAGGTTAATGGTGGAACAAGAAAAAGGCCCTGAGAACATGTTCCCAGAGCCTTTTCCCAAGATGCAGAAAGGTATCTTGATTTTTACCGTTCGATAGACCACCCCCTTTTCAGTTTTTTCCTTACTTAATTTACACAAATAAAATTCCCAATAAACCCCTCAACCCCGGCCTTTAAGTAAGCGCTTACCTGTCCGCGCATTAATGCTCCCGGCCCATTACGCTCTTATAAGCACTTCCGTAACATAGCGCTCGTAAGCCCTGATCTCGGCCTCGAGGTCCACCTTCTGGATCTTCGGGAAATATATGAACCAGTTCCCGGAACCCGCTACGGATATGACCTCTCCCAGTTCCGCGGGGATACTGCCCGTAGCCGCTATTTCCACCAGAGACATGAGAAGCTGGGAAGCTATCCCCCCCTCTTTCATCTGCACGAATAGCGGCGCAGATATTTCGTCCTCCATGATGGCCTCATCCTGTTCCGTTACCACAAGATTACCGGTATCACCTATAGCCAGGTCCTTTGCCAGCATATCCTCACCGAAAGTGCTTCTGGCCAGTTCTATAGTACGCTCCAGGGTCATGTCGTCGGGACCCGTTATCACCACATTGGATGGTAAAATATAACCGCTGAGCCCCGTTGCTTCCATGATCTCTTCCTTATTCGCTTCTGTTATGTTCGCGTCGCGCACTCTGACCTGTATGAAACGCGAAGCCTCTTCCGCGGTGATGCCCATGCCGGCGATGGAGTTGGCTATGAACTTCAGGTCCGCCGCGCTGCCGGCCGATACGCTTATGTATTTTCTTGCGGCTTGCTGAGGCCCTTCCGTAATATACGATTCGGCCTCAGCGGAATACACGAAATCACCTTTTACCAGGTCATACACCCTGTTCATCCTCAATTCGTACACGCTTTTTTGGCCGAGTTTGAAGGATTCAGCGTCCGGCAGGACTTTCGCCAGCACAAAGGCTATATCCCTCAGCTCTTCCAAAGCCTCTATCTGCATTACTTTCTGATAATCCAGTGAGGCTATCTCGGGGTTAAGCAGCATTACGATATCTTTTGAGGCCCTGGCGGCAAATCCTCTGATAAGTTCCTCCGCCTCTCCGGCCCTTTCGGGAGTTATGTCAAGAAGAGCCGCTATGGCCTTCTCCCCTTCGATCCGTGAGTCGAGCTCCGCCAGCATCTGTTCCGGGCCGCCGGGGCTTACCGGGGTCAGGCGAATACCGAGTTCCCTCTCAAGTTCCTCTACGGTACCTTCTCCCAGATAAGCGTAGACCCGGTCGGGAACGCCTATCACGACCGCATAATCTCCGAACGCCTCTTCACGGGCCTTATTCTTATCTTCTATTTCACGGATAAGGATCTGCGCCTCTTCCACGACCCAGGCGCCTTTCGAGACCTCAACGCTGTCCTTTGCCGCTATCGCCCTTATCTTCTCAAGAAGAGGCAGTGCCTCCTCTTCCATAATATTTTCACGCACTATCTTCAAGATCCTGGCTATGTTCGTGTAAGTATATTCGTTCTCTATCCCTATATACGACAGCGCAGCGACAGCTTTTTCGTAAAGCCCGAAGCCGGCGGCCGCCTTGGCATAGGAAAGATTGGGAAAATGCCACGGAAATGTAATACCCCTGAACTTCTCGATGCCGTTAAGGAACTCGTATACTTCATCGGCAAGTTCCGTATCTTTAAGATAGCCCAGAGCTTCGTACACAAGGTACCCGCCTTCATAGATATGAGGCCCCGCAAGATACTCCGCCAGGATCTTAATATCCTCTTCCCGCACCATCTCTCTCCCCTCCGGTTCCCTTAAGGCCATCAAGAGATAATGCGCGGATATGTATTTTTCGGCTATAAGGGACCTGATCCTGATCTCTTCCTCTTCGTTATCCGCGACAGCATAAGCTTCTTCTCTTATTTCGGGGTGGAGAGCCGCCAAAAGGTCCTCCATAGCCTTCCGCCTTTCATCATTCGGAAGGACACCGTCGACCAAAGCCCTTCTAGCCGCTTCAAGTTCTTTCATCCTGGAATCCGATATGAGCGGTAAAAATTTCTCGTACATCTCTAGATATATAAAATCGGCCTCTCCCTTATAGAGCATCGCGGGAAGGGTGCGGGACTGTACTACCTTGAACTCCCCGTCGTGAGTGAGGACCCATTCTATGTCCTGAGACCAGCCCCAGAAAAGGTCCTCTATTCCTTCGGCTATGCCGGAAAGCTCCCTCACCTGGCGCGGGGTAAGCACTTCCATGTCCATAAGCTCGTCGCCTACCTCGTCGAAATCCACATCCCTCATGCGCCCGTCCACCAGTTCTTTGAGCTGCATCTGAAAAGAACGCCTCGAATCCGTTCCCTCGTATTCGTCATCGGGTATTTCCTCATCCCTTACGCTGTCCCAGAGGAACCTGGCCACATTACCTCTGCCGGAAACCGCGGCCGCTATACCCCAGCCCGCCTTGGTCTCGACCCTCGCCTTGTTGCCGGGTACCGGGTCAACCGTCAGGGTAACGCCCGACCTCAATCTCTTCTTCCCGGCCTCCTCGAGCGTTTCCACTTCGACCGCGGGGACCTGAAGTATAACCGCGGGATAGACTTCCTCCTCGGACACACCGTGCTGCACACGGGTATTGAAAGCCGTTTCCGAATATTTGGTCGCTATGACATATTTCAATGCCGTAATTATCTTGTTATACGGCCCGTCCGGGTCAAAATGATCGTATTTCACCTCTTCGTAAAGGTCGTGCTTGGGAAAAGACTCGTACTGTCCCGAGGCGCTTATCATCGGAAGGTCCTCGAAATTGAAACTGGACCTAAGGAAGAACGAATAGTTGCCGTTCCTGTCCATAAGCTCGTCCGCGGCGGAAATGACCTCTTTTTTGAGGTCTTCGTTCATTTCGGCCCGGACTATGATCTCCCTTATCCTGGCCAGCCTGGAGGACAGCTCCTCGCCGGAGACCTGTATGCTGCCGTCCTCCGCGCGTATCGGCTTCATTCCTTCGGTACCGTCGCCGGCGAATATTTCCTCTATTTTTTCCCTGAGGCCCGCGGACTCCAGGAAGCGCTGGCAGAACTCGAAAGAAAAAGCCGCAAAATCCGGGACCTCGTAACCGTTCTTTATAAGATGGCCCTGGTTAGCGGCTTTCGCGCCGACCCTGTTGATGTAAAGCAGATCAACCTCGTCCCCCATGAAATAGAGTTCGCTTTCCGGCCCAAGGACAGGTTCGGGTATCTTTATGTCCTCTGCAGGCTTAACCGCGGGCCTGGGGGGCGGGTTCTCTATCTCGAAATTCCTGGCCCTCCTGAGGCTGGCGTTCTTGCTTGGAGTCGCCTGCAGGGTAAAAAGAGTGTTCCTCATGGCGCCGTGGCGGTAATCGAAATCCTTGAGAAGATGAACACCGTCGGGCACGACCACGAGGGGAATACCCTTTTCCCTGGAGATGTTGAGCGCGTGAAGATTCCCTTCCACACTGGTAATTATCCCCGTGGCCTTGAGAGAACCCACATTATCGGAAAATTCCGGTATGACCCAGATCAGGTCTTCGGGAAGCTTTTCCTGTTCTTCCGGGCTGAGCAGCCGCTCAAGTTCGTCCATGTCGTCCACGACTATCACTTTGCCCACCGCCGCGGGAGCCGCGTTCTCTACTCTCCGGCTGTGAAGCCCGTATTTATTGACATATCTCTGAAAATCGCTCCTTACGGCGTCGAACATGCCTTCGAGGCCCTCCATATCATCGTTCTCCGAGAGAAAACGCGCCCCCTCGCCTTCTCCTTCGGTCATCTCTCTCAGAACATAGCTGACCTTACCCCATATGTACATAGCCCTGAAGAACGCCTGGTCGATATCGTGTTCCCGGGTAACTTTCGCGTAAGCTTCCCTGAACCTTGCCAGCCCGTCCTTCAGCCTCTTGAAATCGGTCAGCTTCCTGCCGAACCTGCTAAGATATGCCGCCTCGGCGGAAGAGACGAGCGCCAGCATTACATCTATCTTGTCAGGGCTGAAGCTGAAGGATTCCATTATGAATTCTATCCTTTTGGCCGCCCTGGCCATCTGATCGGCTATCGCGTTCTCATTGGCCTCCAGGATCATGGCGGATATCTTCTCCATTTTTTCAGTGTGCACCGTCTGGGGATATTCTTCCCTGGGACGAGTATTCCAGTACTGATGCAGAAGGATCGCCCTTACTATCTGGTTGTAAAGGACCGGCATAACTATATCGAGCGGCATCTCCTCGAAAAAGGCCCTGGTCATGTAAACGGCCTGAGAGGTACCCTGCCTGGTCCCCGAAGACGCTACCACCCATTTCTCCTGGTCGGCGCCCAGTAGATACGGATAGCTTTCGTATCTGCTTCCCGGGACCGCTTCTATAAGGTATACCTGGAGGTCGTTGACGAACATGCGGCCCTCGGCCAGGGCCTTGCTTTTCTCCTCGGCGTCCATTTCCAGGTAATTCGTCTTTAAGAATTCGAAGAAAGTTTCGTCACCGTTCAAAGCCCCCAGCCTTTCCAGCAGCGCAGTGGTGACCGGCCTCGCCTCCCCTCCCGAGTAATCTCTGTCAACATAAAGCCCTCTTTCCGGGTCGAAGGACAGCAGGAGAAACTTCTTTTCCCCCCTGGCCCCCACGAAAACATCTTCCTGTATCCTCCTTCCGACCGCTTCTTTCCAGTAATGGCTTTCCGTGCCCAGCGAACCTATATCCTTGGGATGACTCCCTATCCTCGCGGCTTCGCGCGAGACCTTAAGGTCTTCTTCCAGATAGTCCTCCACCAGCCAGGCCGGTCCGAGGCCGGCTTCCTCGGCGGGCACGGGCCTGTACCCCGAAGCATAGATAAAAGCCTTCTGCTCCTCCGGCTCACCTTCGGGAACATTAATGCCGGTTTCTGAATACCCGAAAAGCCAGTTCAGCGCCTCGTCAACATCTTGCCGGTCGCCCTCCAGCTCCATGGCTATCTCGGTCCCGTCTTCGGGGAGAAACCCAAAAGTGAGAAATCCCATAGCGTTATTAACAGGGGACATCTCCTCCCCCTTCTTACCCATGGATACCTTGACCTTACCCGTTTGTATGAACTGCTTGAAAAATCCACCGGCGGGTCCAGCGTGAAAACCTCTCGTGTATTTGTTCAGCGTAAAGACCGTCTCTTCTTTCACCGGTCCGGCTTCTTCGGCGGGCGACCCGTATCCCGAGACATATATAAGGTTTCTCTGCTGCTTCTCCAGGCCTTCCGGCATTCCGGGGATACCTTCTTCCGTATAGCTCAGAAGCCAGTTCACGGCTTCGTCGACATCCTCCCGAAGCCCCTCGAGCTCTATTTCCACCAAATCCTCGGCTTCGGGGTCCAGCCCCATGGCAAGGACATTCGTGGGGAAAGACACCCTTTGCCTCTCTTCCCCGGGCCGGCCCATAAAAAGCCTTACTTTTCCGGTCTGAACATACCTCATAAAGAACTTCTGGAGCGGCCCGACATGAAGGCCCCTGGTATACCTGTTCAACTTTACCGTGGTGGTTTCCCTGACAAGAGGCATCTCTTCACTGGAAGCGAAGATCTTCTCCTCCCCTTCCGAAAGCTCCTGGACATCCAGAATGAAGTCATTAACATCGCGCTCTTTTCCGAGGATCCTGAACTCAGCCTTTTCACCCTTATTCATAAAAAGGTTGCTCGCCCCTTTTACGCTTACGGGGCCGCCCTCCGCCAGAAGCTCGAGAGATACGCCGTACTCTTCCATAAGCCTGATTATTCGACGGGCCGGCGCGTTGTGTATCCCGGAGGGAGCGGTTACCGTAAAAGCGAAGTTCCCCTCGTAGGGAGCCTCTTTCCCGGGAACGGCCTCTTCAGTCTCCGCGGCGCGCCTTTCGCCTCCCGCCAGGACCGATACGGCCAGTCCTATAGTGAACAAGGCGGGCGCGAGCATACCGTGAAGCAGATACGCCCAGGCGTCGTTCACCCCAAGGCGGAGGTGCGCCCATTCGTGAGTGTAATAAAAATACTGAAGCGAAGGCGGCCTCTTTCTCATTTCGGCCTCGTTGATGTGAAGCACTCCCGCCCCGTCGACAAAGGCGATGAACCGGTCTTCATCCGTCAGGTCTTTCATCACCATCCGGTCGTCCGAAAATTCGTCAATCAGTCCGTATTCCGCTTTCTGGGCCCCCGGCAGCAGGCTTTTGAGAAAAATATCCGCCCTGTTCACGGCCCCCGAATAAAGATCAATACCCTGTACGGCGTAAAGAAGGGCGGTCAGGGAGAACCATACACCCCCTAACAGGTAACGCACATCCGGACCGAGCAAAAGCATGGCCGCGCCGAGCCCCAGGAACAACCCCGAAGCGAGCATGGAGCCACCGGCGGAAACCGGTTTCTCTTCGGCCTTTTTACTCGTCTTTTCCCCGACGAGGCTGTCCATGTTCTTCGACTGGGTGAGCGTAGCGGTCTTGTCATCTCCCTTCTCACCGGCCGGCCCGATATTTATCCAGGGAGAAGCCCCCACAAGCCTTTCTCCGAAGGTGGAAGAGAGCCCTTCGATGAACTCCATGGCCTTTTTCGGACCTATAAGGTTCATATTGAACTCGTTAACTGTAAAATCTATCTCTTTTCCCGATACCACGGGGAAATTGTTTATCCACTCAACGGTGCTTCTAAGGTACTCGTCCCTGTCGTCCTCCTTTCCGGTTATCCACGCGTGTATATCGATAAGCACTCTTCCGGGGTCTATCCCGACCTCGGGCATCTGGAGGACCCGGAAAAGTTCGGCCGCGATGTCGGGCTCCGTAACGGTGATCCCCACTATAAGCCTTTTCTTGGCGGGAAGCGCCCTGAGCAGCCTCACCACACTGCCTATAACCTCCGCCTTGGAGTTCTTCTCGTACTTGACGGGCCACTCTATCTCGTTGACCATGAAATCCACCCGCTCATCGCTCCCGTACCGGCGGGCCACCTCAACGGCTTTATCAGTGAGTTTTTCGAGAGCTATATCGTCCTTCACGGCAAGCACCATATCAAGGGCTATGAGCTGCGCCTTCATGCCTTCGGGAAGAAGACCCATAAAAGCGTCAAGTTCCTTCATATCAAAAACATCCGGCTTGCCTATATTTACCCTGACCGCCCCGTATCCCGCTTTCCGGTACCTCTCGAGCTCGGCCTTTATCCATTCGGCGTTGTTCGTAACGCTTCCCTTTGACATATCGAACCCAAGCCCTCCTTCTGGAGAAGGCAGGCGCAGATGCCTGACATGGGACACCTTTCCGGGTTCGGCTTCGGCGCGCGCGAGAGTGCCCGCCCCGACTATGGCAACGGGGTCGGAAGCCTCCCCGTCATAGGAAAACTGAATACCCAGCGCGTTGGTCTCCCGGAAGACGGCCCTGCGTTTTTCGGGATCCAGACCTGAAACATCGAATTTTACCCTCACCACACCCGGAGAAGCGAGCAGAACGGAATGCGGCTGTCCATAGGCCGGTTTCCAGCCGTCGTACTTGACGAAAGGCTGCAGGACCAGGGGCTTCTCGTGGTCGGCTACATATATGCCGGGCACTTTGATATCGAAATAGATCACGGGCGTATCCGGTCCGAGGACATCGCCGGCCTCAAAGAGCACGCTCCCTTTCTGGCGCGCGGGATCCTCGACGCGGGGCAGGAACGAAGTATTCACCCTTATGGTCTCCAGATCAAGGGGTTCGGCGCTTTCAACGGCCTTTGCCCCGGGATCGCCCTTATCGGCGTAGAACCTGTACCGCGCCCCGTCGAAGAACGGCTCTCTTTCCGGCGGGTCGGTAACGCTTATCGAAACGACCTCGATATCCTCGGCGGTTTTCCTCCTGAAAAAGGCCTCGAGTCCCACTATCCTCACGCGGGAAGCGATATCTTCAGGCACGGTCCTGAGGTCGAAGGTCACCAGGGTATTTACTCCCGAGGAAGTAACATTCATGCCCGGTCCTTCTTTCGCGGTCCAGTCCGGGGCCCCGGCCTTGACATAAGGCTTAACCCATAACAGCTCGTCTTTCTTCTCGACATACCCTTCCGGGACGCGTATCTTGAACACCAGGATCTTTCCCCTCGCGTCGACGGCTTCGTCGAAGGCAAAATCAGCCCGGCCTTTCTGTCTGTTACGGTCTTCCTCAGGAGGCCTGAAATCCATATCCAGCCGGTACCCCCGGCCCTCACGCACCACTTCTTTCACGGCTTTCGCGTCCGCAGTGCCTTGATCGGGCGAGCCCTTTAGTGCGGTTGTCCTGACCACGGCTTCCTTACGGGCCCGGCCTCCGTCAGCCGGCTCCGCCGCGCCCAGCTGACCGGTGAGGATCATGAACATCACAACGGGAGCGGCGAGCAGAAAACGGGCCTTGAAAGGCATCACTCCGAGCGTTCCCTTTAACGCCGCCAGGGCCGGTTTAGCTTTACGGGCAATATCGCCTACAAAATACATCAGGACAAGAAGGGGAGACAACGGCCCCTGCAGCGAAAAGACCGAAAACTCGGACAAGGTCGTGTTCCTGAGTCCCGCCGAAAGAAGCGTTTTGTGGATAAGCTCGTGATTATAATAGAACCTCTGGACAAAAGCCGGGCGGCGGGCCATGGCTTCGGCGTCGACATGCATAACGCCATCCGCGTCCACATAAGCCAGGCTTTCCCTGCCCGGGGCTATCTCTCTGGAAACTGAAGGATCGCTGAACTCCGGTATAAGCCCGGGCCCCGCCCTCACGGGAGTGACCCTGGGGAAAAGCATTCTATCAACCCGGGAGAAGATATCGTATTTCAGGTCTCCCGACTGCACAAGATACACCACGGAAGACAAAGCCGCCCACGCGCCCGCAAGGAAATACGGCATATCCTGCCCGAAGACAAAAGCACCGACGGCGATCGCCCCAAAAAGAAGAGCCGCCGCCAATGAAGCGGAAGGCGTTATTTTCATCTTTTTCCCGCTAAGCGAGGATATCTGTTTTCTCGCCCTTTTTATCCTGCGTCCGGCCAGTTCAAAGAACCTGAGGTTCACCCCGTTCGATACGGCAACGCGGGCATTAGAGTTGAATATCCGCCTGAGCTCGTTTATGCTGGCCTCGTTAAGCTTGACGAGGTCTTCCGCCCTCGCGAAACGCCCTATCCCGATCTCCGACTCTATCTCCTCGAAAACACCGTTAACGGCGTCCCTCAACTCGATGACCCTGAGTTCCGCGTTATAATCCGTAACGCTCTCGTCAGCTTTTTCCGCTTCGGGCGGAAGCGCGGTCTTCGTGTCGTTCCCGGCGGGGACACCGTCCAGACTCAGGCTCACCCACGGCCCTACGCCCCGGCAGTTCGGGAAATCACGGAGTATCTCACGCAGGAACTTTTCCCCGCCTCCGTACTTTACGACAAATTCGTTAACACTGAACTCTACATCGTCCGGCACGGACATCAGGTATTTTCTGCATTCCTCCAGATATATATCGGGATCCTCTTCTTTCCGTTCTCCGACATAAGCGTGCAGGTCCAGAACTACATTATTCGCTCCGATCTCGTTCACTATACCGACCGCCAGGCCTATTTCGGTCAGGGTGAAGCCTATGTGAAGTTTCTTGCCCCGGGCGGCCTGGTCCTGGGCCAGCTCTTTCAGCATCGACACTATCATATCTCTCGATACGGGATCCGGCTTCTCTTTTCCGGGAGCCGGCTTTCTCAGGTGGTATATACCCCCTTCTTCGCGGGATACGATGTGTTCGGGCTCGTTGACACTCCATATTATGTTCTCGTCGTCACCGTATTCGTCCAGCAGAGCCACCGCCCGCCGGCGGGTATTCTCGAGGCTGTCCTCCCCTCCCGATACCAGCACAAAATCAATGAACACTACTTCCAGCTTTACCCCCGCGCGGCGGGCTATACCCAAAAGCGCTTCGAACTCCCTTTCAAAAGCCCGTCTTCCTCCCGGGGTATCGAAATCGAGGACTTTCCCTATGTTCACTCTCACCGCATCGTACCCATGTCCGGACGCCGCGAAAGACTCGAATCTTCGCCTTACCTCCCCGATGTTCTCTGTAACGGCACCGGGAACGAGGTCAAATCCGACCTCTTTCGTTTCAGGGGGCGCCGGCAGCCTCCAGTTCCGGGTGAACACCGCCTGCCTGACGGGGCGTTTCTTCGCGTCAGCCACATAGACTTCCTCTATCTCCACGCGTCCCGAAACCTCGTTATCCGTCTCGAACTGGGCCCCGACGATCGTTATCTGCCCTATATCCCGGGGAAGCTCCATCTCCGCCCTAAGGGTGTCCCCGGAGACGAATATGTCCTGTGAACTTTCTTCCATTGCCATAAAATAATCCGGCGCGGGTCCCTTCACGAAAAGCCGAACTCTAGCGGGCGTCGAAGCGTCCGTGAAACCTTCCGGCACAGAGAACCTGACAACGAGTTTTTCGTTCTCCTCCACAGTCAGCGGCGCCGCCAGTTCGAAGTTCACTCTGCCCCTCTGCCTGTTCGCGTCCGAGGAAGAGAAAGCCGCGTCGATCACCGCCGCTTTCTCTCTGGACTGAGAAGCTTGCCTGAAAGCGGCAACATCGAGCATATCCGGCGCGGGCCTGTCCACATATACTTCCTTTACTCCCAGGTCTTTCTTTTCCTCTTCATATCCCGGAGCCATGGCCCTGGACGCTTCCGCCGCCCGCCTGGTCATGCTCATGTGCTCCCTCCATATCCTCATGGCCTCTTCAGGATCTATCCTCCGGTCAAGGTCCGGCCTGCCTATTATCCTGGGATTGGCCAGCTCAAGGCGTCCTATCGACCTTTTCTGCGAATACCCGTTAAGCAGCAGATACCCCCCCGCTACCGCGTCGGGGTCGAAATCCTCTATAGTCGGCATGGTCTTTTCCGAGGCCATGGACAA
Organism: Candidatus Omnitrophota bacterium; assembly: GCA_014728075.1. GTDB lineage: Bacteria > Omnitrophota > Gorgyraeia > Tantalellales > Tantalellaceae > WJMG01. The sequence continues at coordinate 12,150 of WJMG01000019.1, forward strand.
AGTCCCCCAGTTCCCCTCCATGAAGCGTATGCTCCTGTAATCGGCTTCGTTGTGTTCGTCCAGTTCGACCTTTGTGGGGATATTGAGCCTGGCCCTGCCCCCCTGCGCGCAGATGCCCCCTTCCTCGCCCAAAAGCTTGAGTTCCAGGTATTTCCCCTTCAGCTCATCCCGGGAAGACGGGTCCGGCAGCCTTACATCCACGGCAAAGACCTCCCTGTCCGAACGCATTCTCCTTGCTTCGGGAAACATTATCCTGACCCCGCCCTCGGTCCTTTTGACATCGAACACGGTCCGGGGCAAAAGGTCGTAGAAAAGCGAATACCCGTTGACCACATTGGGGATCTTCTCGTTGGGAAGCACCATGTTGTTGGGGCTCACGCCGAACGGGACCATGTCTCCGTGGATGTGCCGCCAGTCAACCCCGAAAAGTTTTCGATAAAGACCTCCCGCGTCCTTTATCACTCCTTTCTTTTCGAGCGCTGAAAGAGTGTGTTCGAAGTTTATAACATAGTAGTCGAGATGCCACTGGGGGTACGCCTTCCCCGACGCCTCCAGCCGCTGCATCTCCATAAAGGCCATAAGACTGTGGAACATCTCTTCGGTTTCCCGGCTCATTCTGCCCTCGGTTTTCCTGTCCCTCTCGGCGGCGTCCTCGAAATCCTTGAGGTAACCCCTGAAATCCTTAAGAACCTCGAGAGCCCTTTCACCGTCACGATCGAGGACGGTCCTCGAAACTTCTTCCCCGGGAGCGAGCTCGTCGGATATTATCCTGTAGGCCCTTCCTGAGGGGTCCTGCTCCTCCACCATCACCCTTCTCTCGGTCTTCGTCGCTATGGCCCTTGCCATGCGGGCCCTCTGAAGAGCGTCGGGCCCCTGGTAGAGGTAAAGTATCGCCCCCGAAGGGAGTATCAGGAACACCAGGGCCACGAAACCCCGCTTCAGGTAAGGCACTATTTTAGAATCCCAGTAATCCCCGGCCCTGGATAAGGCCCCGGTTAAAGAAGATACCACCCCCAGCCTTTCCGTTCTTATCTGAGTCTTGCCGTGCCAGGGAAGTTCCTTCACCCTGCGGGGGATCATCACGGAGAACCAGGACGGCATCCTTTCAGCCATACGGAAAAGACGAGCGCAATTCCTGACCAGGAACCTTACCCTCGAGAGGGCGGAGCTTCCCAGCCTTGCCCGCGTCAGGGCCTGCCGGCCTCTCCACCATACCGCGCTTATCATCTTCGGAGAGAAGAACTGGTAAATGGCCAGCACGGCCGCGAATATAAGGTGGTTGAAATACTGTATGAGAAGCGGAGATTTCATTATCCATACTATGCCGTGCCTTGATCGCCTGCCCACGGTGGCAATAGGCTTTCCGGTCACCCAGCTGTAAACCGTCAGTCCGAGGTCGATCGCGGAAAACACCAAAAGCGCAGCGGCGCTCTGCCACGGGATAGCGCTGGTAGCGTAGAGCAGAAGCCCCGCGGCCCCGACCGCAAGCCCGGCAAAGAACCCTACCCAGCCCAGTCTTATCTCTCCCCTGACCATACTTTTAAGCTCTTTAGCCCTTTCCACGGCCTCGTGCACGGCGCTCAGCGCCATTATCCTTTCCTCAAGCGGGTCGAGGTACTCCCTTCTTTCCGCTTTCCTTATCCATTTCCTGTCAGCCAGCTGTTTGAAATCGCCGCCTTTCAGGAACTCACGGAAAGAAGCGAAATCCTTTCCGAACTGCTTGTACTTTGCCTTTCTCCATACAGTGAAAAGGTCTTCGAGCCCCGCGAAAGAGGCGACGAAAGCCTCGCCGTCAAAGATATTTTCAAAAAGCTCCTCTTTTTTATCCTCCATTTCCGCTATGTAATCGTCAAGGACGGAGAGGACCTCTTCGTCCTCGGAATAATTGATGTTCAGCCTGTCCGCCGGGACACCCCTTCTTCTTTCCAGGACCTCCCGCATCCCGAAGAAACTGCTGTAGTCCATGTCCTCGATACCGAGAAGGTTCCTGGCCGCTTCCCGGAGCATCTCCTCGTCCTCGAAGCTTTTCCTTACGGATGTCATCACGCCCATGAAGGTCTGTATTACCATGGGACTTGCGAAGATCATGGCTCCTATGGCCGTGGTCACCAGCCAGCCGTTCAGCATGGGCACCGTGCCCTGAAGCTGCTGGGCGGTGTGCATGAGAAGAACCCCGATATCCCCGAGGAACGGCATGGGAACATTGGCGAAAAGCAGGATCAGAAGGTACAGGTCGGTTATCAGGAACATGGCACCCGCGGCAAGCGCCGCAAGCGTGCCTGAAGCGAGATGGGTGACGAACTGGAACCTTACATAGCCCCACAACAGGCCCACCAGTCCCGGACGGCCGGCCATGGATACTATCGGGTCCAGGTCGTGCTGCATCTGCTTCAATATTCCCGCTCTTTCAAGGGCGGGGTTGACTACGAACCTTCCGGCTATGTAGAACAGCCATCCGAAGACGAAGAACCCGGCAAAAGCCAGCAATATGCCGTTCAGGGCGAACTGCGAACTGCCGAGAGCGCCCCACACCAGGCCGAACCCGAGGTATTGCCCGAAGAACATCATGGCCGCGGGCAGATAGCTCAGTGTGGCCGAAAAGGTCTGCATGGATATCCACCTCGCCCTCTGGAACCACCAGGGAGTCCCTACTTCGGGCAGGGCGTCCTCGAGTATCTGGGTATATTTCCCCTCGAGCCGTGTGTTGGGTATACCGTAAAGCGCCGTCCTGCGGCCCAGCTCGGAATCCTCGATTATGTTATACAGGTCCCACACCCCGGGTATACTGTACTTGTTCAGAAAATCCCTGAAAGCCGAAGCGGGCTTGAAAACGGAAGGTTGTCCGCTGAACATCAGGGTGATCCTCTTCAGCACCGCCCGGTACCAGGGCATCCTTCCTATCTCTTCCCTTACGGCGGCCCTTTCCACATCTATCTTCTCTTTCAGCGGGAACTGGAGCATCTGGTGGTGCATCCTCCTGGAAAGCGGGAGCGCTCCCACAACGAAATTCCTGTCCCCGTCCATTATAGCTCTCGAGCCGGCAAGCCTTTCCCACCTGAAGTTGTTACCCGTTCCGCCCAGGAAAAGGAATCCGAACTTGGTCTGTCCGGGCTGTATGGTGGAATGCCACAAAAGATAATCCATGTGTGATTTTTCGCTCAGCAGCGGATCACCTGTCGGCACCAGCCTCAGCTCCGACTGTATGACGAAAGGCGTATGGCGTTCCCTGAACTCGGATTCTATAAAATGTCTTCTCGGGTCATCGACCCTGGTGACATGTTCGGACTCGAAAAGGAACGATTGCGAAAGCGCCCAGGCCTTGAAAAGCCCCCGTTCTCTCTCGATGTCGGAATTCTTCCAGGATAGTACCAGGTTGATATCCACGGCGTCGCCCATGAGAATGCCGTTTATGTCGGAATCACTGAGCCCGTACCGCCTTTGTATGCCGGCTAGCCTGCGCCTGTACTCCTCCTCAACGGCTCCGAGGGCGCTTTTGTCTATATCGTACGACCAGGTCTTCACGAAGGACCATAGCTGGTATTTGACCCTGTCCTCCGCGTTGCCGGAGACCAGCAGCGAAAGCGCTTCCTCGAAATCTTTTTCCATTAGGGCGTCGAACTCCCCGGCCGTCGTGGTCCCGGACTTTTTCCTGAGAGACGAGAGGACATTGTCGAATTCTCTTCCCAGAAGACCCTCTTCGCGGCTGAAATCTATACCCCACCTGTCGACATCTTCCTGGTCTATACTTCCGGGCGCTTCCGGGGTACCGGCCTGTTCTTTCATCACCCGCTCCCTCATACCCCACACGCATATCTTTGAGCTCAGGTTCAGCATGCCGAGACGGTCCTCCTGGTCCACCAGCTCCACCGAATACGGCGGTTCGAGATCTTTTTCCGCGTAATACCTTTTGGCCATGGCTATACAGGCCGAGTTCATAGGCGGTTTCATGCGGACCTTTCTCGGGTTCTTGGCGAAATTGATCCCCCATTCCGGGAAGGTGAAAACATGTATGTTGTTCCTGAGATGGTAAAGTTCCCCCATCTCCTCCGGACCCCGGTCAACTCCTTCTTCGTTTCCGTAAACGGCCCTGTAGCAGGACCCTATGCCGCCGGCGTCGTCGTTGTCCAGCGCGAGTATATAATCGATCTCCCCCGGCCAGGAAGCGTTGGCGCTCTTTATGGTCTGCTTGATGTTATCGCCCGCGTCGGAGCTGAAAACGGTGTCCATTACGGCCAGCTTGTGAAAAAGCGGTACCGGCTCTACTCCTTTCTGCACGCGTCCCGCGAGTTCGGATATCTCCTCCTCGGTATACATCCACTGCCCCTCGCCAAGCTGTATGTCAAAAACCCTGCGGGCCCTTGAAAGATCACCGGCCGTGGCTTCCTCCAAGAGATCGGCGTTCCTCTTGAAGATCGTCAGGAATCTTTCCCTGGCGAGCAGCCGCCTTATGGCGTCGAGGTCCATTTGTGAGATTATATCGGAATTATCTATAAGCCCTTGCGCATCCAGCACGGAGGGGTCTTCTATCGAATCCATGAACTCGTCGTCCATGCGAAGCACATCCACCAGGTCTTGCCTTCTCGCGTTGTTGATGAGGTAGAGTATCAGATGCGAGTGCGTGTCCATCCTCAGGCGATAAACGGCCCATTTTTCTATCGGTTGTTTTCTAAGCAGGTGCAGCCAACCTCTTATCCCGGAGTACTCCATAGACACCTTTCTCCAGACCTCTTTGGCGTTCCCGCTGGTGATGATATTGTTTCTCATCGCCGCGGGGGTGTACCGGGTGCCGTTCTCGGCGTCTTCCGCCATCATGGACGCTTTCACCTCGTTAAGCATACCGGAAAGCGTCTGTTCGGGTATGTACCTGAGTATGTCGCGGTCGGTCACCATTTCGCCTCCGCCGAAAAAGAAGCGCCTTATTCCGGATATTCCGGGGACCCAGCTGAACAAACCCAGGGTTTTTCTTATGATCCTTCCCGGCAGGCCGCCGGCTATCCTTTCGCTGCCCGTAAAATGCCCGGCCGCGAAAAACGCGACCTTGATCAGCATGTTCACCATCGTATAAGCGAATATTATCGAAACACCCATCGTCATGGCAGTGATGGGTATAGTGTATGCGGGCGCGTCCGACAGGCCGAACGAACCGACCATGAAAATACGGATACCCATGGCGATCCACGGGGAAGATATGAACAGCGGGGCCATTATCAATATCACCGGGACCAGCCGTTTCAGGGATTCGACCATGCTGGTGCTTGCCGGGCCTACTCCGCCGAAACCCTTGATCCCCATCACATTTCCGGTCTCCTGGGCTATCCTGTTCTTGTCCTCCTCGTCGGCCACCACGGCAAGCTCTTCACCGTATTCTCCCGTACGCCCGAGCTTGGTTATGTTGTTCATCCGGCTCAGTATCTCGGGCACGAAAAGAGGGATGGCCGTCATCGGCACCGTCTGCCAGCTCATCCCCCTGTACTTCAATAGCCCGTTATGGGCCTCATCCTCTCCGAGTGCCCGGTAAGGCCCGTCCCTTGAGTACCATGCCTCGCGGGCATCTTCCCGGCCTTTCGGCACGGGCATCAGACCGTAGAAGGTATCCTGCCCGTCGCTGCTGCGGCGCACCTGGTCAAAAGCCGGCCCGCGCATCCAGAAGGTAGGTTGCTGCGCCCTGAGAGGTGAAATGCCGTAATGGGCTTCGGAATGCATCGTAAAACCACTGTTCCTGGCGCTGTCGGCCATGAAATCCATCCACATTATACTGTAATCGGCGTAATCCAGTATGTTCATCGGCATGGTCCTTACCTGCAGGGCGTCGCCCGCGTCCCCGAAAGGAGCCTGCACGGTGACCGAAAGTATCTTCCTTTTTTCTTCGTCAGTGAGGTCAGTTCCGTCGAGAGCCTCCAGAACTTCCGCCCTGAACTCCTCCAGGGCTTTCTTCATGTCGAGAACGACCTGCCGCTGCCTCACTCTCTGCAAAGCGCGGTCCAGGTTGGGGATCCTGCCGGCGGAAAGCAGTCTGGGGAGATAACTCACCAGGTCCAGCGCCACATAAATGTTACGGCTGAGGTCAAGCCACGCCCTTTTTTTCCTGTTCTCCCAGAGCGTAATGTCCGCACGGAGATCCGCGAGTTCCTCTTCCGCCTCTACTACGCTTTTCTCCAGGCGGTCCGCCTCTTCCGGGTCCGCTTCCTTCACCGCAAGGGCTTCCCTCTTTTTCCGCCCGATATCTGACTCAAGCGCTTTCGCCCGCGCCCGTAAGCGCGAGGGCTGGCCAGAGATATAAACGATCGCCGCCTTGGCGATGAGGTAGAGCCCTCCCAGCGGCACGAGCCCAAGGGCCATCAACACGGCCGCCAGCATATGCACCTGGAAACCCCAGGGAAAAGCGGTAGCCATCAACAGTGCTCCCGAAATAAAGAACACCGCGCCGAGCTTATTGTAAGGCACTCTCACCGGAAACTTATTTCCCTTCTCGCCGTACCTGCCTTCTTCTTCGTTCCATACGACCCCGTACGGGTTGAGCTTGATATGGGCATCCTCGTATTTCCGCGTCAGATCGGACCCGGCCTCCGACAACGCCTGCCTTACTGAGACGATGTCCTCGAGCTTGGCCCCGTCGACCCCGGGCCTTACGACGGGCCTTAAAACCTTTCTTTCGGCCTCTTCCCCGGCTTCTTCGGCGGATTCTTCCACGGCCTCTTCCTCGCCGGCAGTAAGACCCGCGGACGCTTCTCCGGCACCTTCCGAAGGCCTTCCGCCTTCAGGCCTGCCGCCTGCATCCCGGCGGCTTTGACGGGCCTTATCCCCGGAGATCAGCCTCCTTGCTCCGCCCAGGAGCTTACCGGCAAGGCTGACAGCCAGAAGTCCAGCGAGAGTGATCCCGAACACCCAGCCGAAACTGACAGCGTACCTTATGGCTTTTCCCCTGAAAAGCCTCGCGCCTACCTGGTCCATTGCCTCCTTCAGGGTCAGACGCCCTTCCATGAGGTCCGCCGTTACCTGCATGCGCACCCTTACATCCACTTCTCCGAGATCGTACCTCGTTGAATCGGAAGCTATATCTCCCACCAGCTTGAGAAAAAGAAGCCTTTCCGCCGCAGGCGACATCCGCGCTTCCGGGTCCTCCTCGACGAGAGCGAGCTTCTCGTTGGTCAGGTTGGCTTCGAAAAAATCCCTCAGCAGACCTTCCTGTGTTTCCGAGGCTATCATGCGCATCTTGGGCAGGACATCGGCGCCGTATGTCTCAGCGAGATAAATGAGCTGTCCCAGCGAAGCGTTCCCGTTCTGATCGGAAACATCGAAGAACTCCCGGGCATCGACGGCTTCCTCCGCCCCTGTCCGGTTATACATCTCCGCGACCAGAACGCCCATTTTTTCGACCGCTTCGGCGGCTGCCAGGCCTTTTTCGGCTATAACGCCGTCCATGCGGTTCTTCCACCTCATCATTGTATAATAATCCTTTTCGGGGATATCCCTCATTTCGCTCCCGTACCTGCCCATGAGCCGTGCAAGCTGGGGCCCGAACACATCTTCGTAACGGGCCGGCCGCCCCGTGTCCTCGACCGAAAAGGAACCGTCGTTGAAATCGACATCCTTTCTAACTCCCTGTATCTTCCTGTCCGGATCAGGCACGGTTATGTCGGTGCCGGGCGCGTATACCACGGTAAACCGCTTAACCCCCCGCGGCAGTTCGCTGAGTTCCCGTCCCTCCCAGTAATAGACGCCGTCCTCTGTATAGAACACTCTTTGCCTGCTGATAAGCGTCCGTCCGCCGGGATACACCAGTTCGTTGTTCTCGTCGATGAACACACCCTCAACGAGGCGTTTGCTCGGAAGGGGGCTCCCGTCCGGGCGGCAGGGAGAAACGAACACCGATCCGGCCAGGTCGCCGGTGAAATGCTGTACGAAGAGAAGTTCGGGAACACCTTTTTCGTCAACACCGTAAGCGTACCTCGTAACATCCCTTTCCGCTCCTACCACTCTTCCGTCATCGAGTATGCGCACGCCCTCGACCTCGCCTATGGCTCTCGAAGCCTCGTTGGCAAGGGCATCGTAAAGGGATTTGAATATCTTCCCTCCTTTGCCTGTGGTTATGTATACCCGTCCTGTCGTGTCCAGCACATACTGGACCTTCGGGTCCTCGACATCGTCGTACCCTATCTTGAGTATGGTCACCTCGAGCCCGTCGATGTCCACTATGAAATCCTCGTTATCGAGCGACAGGAAACTTTTCCTGAGTTCCGCTCCGGTAATATCAGAAAGTTTCATCACCTCGACCGGAAAAGATATATTATCCGTGGCCAGCCTGGCGACGGTCAGGTTAGGCCTGGACCTGTAGGCCTTGAAAACACCTCCACGGAGATCTTCCGGCACATACTCCTCGTCGACATATTTGGTGTAATGGTAGTCGCCCCTGTAACCTATATATCCGTACGGCTTGCCGGCAAGCAGCGGGACCTCATTACCTTCAGGGATCTCTATACCGGTCCTTATCTCGAAAGCCACGGATCTTTCTTCCGATATGGAACCGTCCCCGTCGTAGCCCAGCCTGTATATGTAGGTCAACGGTTCCACCTGTTTAGGCGCGAACCTCTGGTCCCTTTCTATGTAACGCTCCCTGGCAAACCTCAGCACGGGCCTGCGCGAAAGGTCATCGTAACCGAAATCGACCACTTTGACCTCAACGGCTTTCCTCTCTCCGTCCACGGTGCGGAATTCCCTGAAGGTGCTTCTCAGCGGAAGGCCTATCTTCACCGTGGGCGTGTCGGTAGTAAGGTATGTCCCCCCGGCCGTGGCGAATTCCGTCAATACTTCCCCGGTATCGCTGACCTCTTTTATCGAGCTTACCCTGTAAGCCCCTTCTTCCCCGGGAGCGCCTTCCGGGTCAAGGTAAGTAAAGACCTTTTCCGGACCATCTCCTGTTTTCTCCGACCTCAACTGGTTGGCCGCGGTCCTGTAGAACTGCCGTTCCGTGACGACATCTTCCAGCCCCCCGGCCAGGAAACGCCTTTTTACGGCCCTTTCCCCTGACTTCAGGGCGGTCCTGGCGCCTTTATCATCAAGGTAATAATCTATGGTGGTCTTTTCCGGGAAGGCGTTGAGAGCCAGCCTGTCCCCCAGGGAACGCATCCTCCTCCTCAGCTCTCCGGCATCCGGAGGCAGGACAAGGTACATCTTTTCGAGCAGTTCGGCGGAATCCTCCCAGCGAGCCTCCTCAACGAAGCCCTTGAGTCGTTCGAAAGCCTTTTCAATCGTTATCCTTCCCTGGAGGATCCCCATCCTGGAAGCCATGTATTTCTCATAGACCCCGGTATCGCTTATCTGCTCGAGCCGTTCAGTGACAGCGCCCAGAGCCTCGGCTATTTCTTCAGGAGTGTACGGCCTCCGGTGATCCACTACCCCGCTCAACAGTCCGTCCCCGTAATACTCGTACTCCATTTCCAGGATCTCTTCACCCGTTACTTTTCCATCCCTGACGGTCACGCCGGAAACCTCGTTCTCGCTGACACCCCGCTTCTCCGCCGAAGCGGTAAAGGTCCTGCCTTTCATCTCAAGGCCTATACCCGCTCTTCTCAAAGAGGGGTTCTCACCGGCCTCCTCAAGGACCTGCCCGTCATCAGTATATTGCGTATATATTTTCCCTCCTCTATACCCGATGGAGGATATTATTCTCACGCCCGAAAGGTCGGGTTCACGGCCGGGAACGATCTCAAGCCCCATTATTTCGTTCACCGGGTTCTCAACATCTCCGGCGGGGGCCACGAAAGTCCGGCCGGCTGCCTGGGACTGGCCTATCTCCTGAAGAAGCTCAGAAGTGCCCTCGTAGTGTATGTATACTTTCCCCCCCAGGTAAGCCATTTTTGAAAGCACCTTCTGTCCCGTCACATCGGCTTTGCCCGGGTGGACCTCGACGCCGGAAACCTCCATGACCGGCCTGGTCAGATCTCCGGCGGCGTAAGCGAAAGTGCGCCCGGCAAGCCCGGGGTCCTCTCCCGCTTTTCTCAGGACCCCCTCGTCTTCCGAATAGCTGACATACACCATTCCGCCCGCTATTCCCGCGGTCTTGACCACGGTCCCTTCGTTAACCACTTTGCCGTCCCTTATCAGAGTATCCGTAAGTTCCATTATAGCGGGGCCCTCCCCTTCGCTTCCGCGGACAAAGGTCTTCCCCCTGTTCGGCCCCCTTTCGTAAGAGGTCCATATACGACCCTCACCGTCGTAAGCGATACGGCTTACGACCTCCTCCCCGGAGGGGTCGGCTCTACCCTCGACAACATTTACACCACGGACTTCCATGAACGGCCGATCCACGCTGTCTTCCGCGGCCACGAAAACCCTTCCGGCAAGGCCGGGGTCAATACCGTTTTTCTTCAACACATCTTCGTGCGGCACATATTGCGTGTAAACCAGGCCGGGTTTTCCCTTTACTCTGCCTATGTCAAGGACCCATACCCATCCGTCGTTCCTGACTACGGGCTTTCTCTTTCCGGAAGCGGCGAGCAGGACTTCGGCTTCCTGAGAAGGCGCTCCCGAAAGCACCTCTTCTTTTTCTCCCTCCTGAGGAGCTCTGGCCATAAGCCCCGAGGCGTCCTCTCCCCGCCTTTGGGAAAGAGGCTCCCCGATGTTTATCTCCCTTCCCGCCACCTGTCCTATCGGCTCATCCGGGCTATCCGCGTAGGAAACGAAGATCCTTCCGGCCAGTGCCGGATTCTCTCCGTTCTCGGCAAGGCGCCCGGGCGCGTCGGACCACTGCGTATAGATCTTTCCCATATACCTTTCGACCAGGGCAAGCCTGCCTCCGGGCATATTGACACCCGAAACATCCGTACCCTCTATATCTTCCCGTGAAAGCACATCCACTCTTTCGGAGATATTGAAGATGCCTCCTCGCGCTGTCTTTATCCCGGGGGCGGAAGCCCATATTTCTCTCTGGGAGGACAGCGCTCCTTCCGCGTCCTCGTAGCTCACGAAAGTCTTGCCGGGCGTAGCGGCCTCCACCACATAGAAAACCCTCCCCTTCCCGGGATAATTTATTTCGTATATATCCCGCAGCAGTTTGCCTTCCGCGGTGAACACCTGCATTACATCCAGAGTGCTTCCCTCCGGAAGCGTTACGCTTTCCCCCTGGTAAACGGCCTTTCTGCCGGACATATCGCAATGCATCCTCCCCACGGTAACTTCCTCGTAGGGCGCGACTTGTATATCCCTGAGGTCCGAAGCGTCAAGGGCTTTTTCCGCTTTTACGGGTTCCTTCAGCTTAAAATCCGCTATCTTATACCGGGGAGCCGCCGTCTCCGGGTCGGTAGGGGCGTAAAGGGATATCCCTGTAACATTCTCCCCGGAATCGTCGTATGTAAGCGTCGCGCTGGATGTATTAAAAAGTTCCGCGGGCCATTTTTGCCTGTCCGGGCTTCCGGGAAGTTCCAGGATAAGCGTCCTGTCCGGGGCTATCTTTACAGGTACCGAACCGGCCAGAGGCCTGTGCCGCTGGTATACCCTGCCCTCGAAACCGATCGCGACAACATCTCCAGAAGACCTTCCCACCTGCATCTTCAGGCGGCCCCTTCCCGCCTGGGACGGTGAGGGCCTTTCGCCCACGACCAGGTCCACAAGCCCCTCGCCGGGCCTTGTAAGAAAGGATAACTGCTTACGGCCTTCCGGGGTAAGGATATCTATCTGGTCACCCTTATATACTCTCTCTCCTTCTATCATCCTATAATTCCGGCTTCTTACCATTATCGATCCGTCAAGTATCTCTATCCCTTCACCGTAAGGCACCTCCGCTACGGTACCCTCTTTAACCTTTCTCGTACGCACAGTTTCACTGAACTCGCGGTAGCCCGAGATCTCGCCGCTGGACCTGTCGTATTCTATACCGCTTTCCGCGGGGTCCCTGAAAACCGCCACGACCGGCCTCCTGCCACCTTCCGTCACCTTACCCGCTACGGTAACCTTTTTGACCCTTCCGGAACCGTCTTCCTCGTACTCCACAAAGACCGTTCCTCCTTCGGGAATGCTCACCCCTCCGACTTCTTTCACGCCTTCCGAAAAAGGCACGGACTCCAGGAAGGTCACGGAAACCGCCGTTATCGACGGCCCTATTGTCTTCTCCGGCGCGGAAGGATGCGGCGCGTTCACATTGAGCTGGCCCAGTACGATAGATTCCGCCTCCATCTGACCGGGTATATTCTCGTAAATGACCCCCGAAAAAACGCCTTCCGCGGGCTGCGTTACAGACCCGCCTTCCTCTTCCGGCCTTACGCTGAAAGAACGCAACACCCTGCCGGACGGATCTACCACGGAAGCATAAACCGCCCTCAGCCTTTCCTGCCTGAGCACCGGGTCCCAGTAGAAGACCTTTTTGGTCCTCAAAGAATCGCCGTTCTCCATTTTCTCTATCAAAAGCCTGGAATATTCGCCGGTAAAGGCCCTGTCGACATATACCGTCTCGAGGTATTCGACGCGCCCCCTCAAACGCGCGTGGAAAAGCGTGTTCTCTCCTCTTTCTATCTCCTCTTCGGTGAATTGAGGCGTGGTGACGACATGCTTGACCCTGCCTCCGGTGGTTATTATCCTCCTTATCCTGGTGCCGTTATTGTCGTGTATACTGGTCTCCACAAGGTCCATGTTCTTGTTGTAATGGTCCTGCACCCTGGCTTCCTCGTAATAAGGCCATGTGTCCCGGTCGAATACCGGATATGTCATCCAGTTATCCTCACCGTTCCTCAGTCTTCCCGAAACCCTCATCTCCGCGCTCTTACCTTCTCCACCGCGGCCCCGGTGCACTACGCTGGTCTTGATCCAGGCCTCTACCATACGCCCGCCGGTCTCCACTCTTCCTTTCAAAGATGTCCTCCAGTCCTTGCTGCTATAGAATTCCGCCATCATCTGACGGAAAGTTACACCCTCTTCCACCAGTTCCGTTATGCGCCTTCTTTCCGCCATCTGGAAGTGCCTTCTCTGCGCTTTTTCCCACGGGGTCTCGGGCCCCATCTCCCCGTCGTAAAAAATGGGCCTTCCCAGTATATGCATGCCCAGGGCGTCTACCGGGTCTTCCCAGCTGCCCTTTCCGTCCTCGCCCCGGTACTCTATCAGGGGTGTATCCGCTATATCCCGGTATTTCTCCAGTAAAGGCTCGTGCGACTCCAGATGATAAAGCAGCTTTTCGGGGACCACCTGGCCTATATCGGGTCCGGAGGGCATCACCGCTTCCGCCCGCGGGTCGGCCGCGCCTATAATACTGCGGGGAGAGAAGTTCGGATACTTGAAAAAGCTGTCCCCCTGCTTATACAAGGCCTCTTCCAGAAGGTTCACCCTGCCGCCGTATTTCGGATCGAAGACAGAACCCATCCTCTCGGCGAAATCGCCTTCTACCTGAGGCATCTTGCTGAGGTCCCTTCTCAAAGAAACCTGTTTTCCGTATTCGAAACCGGAATTGAGAAGTGATTCAGCGGTCACGCCGCCCCATTGCGGCACCAGCACCGCGGCGGCCTTGCCCAAAAGAAGCCTAAATATATCAAGGCCTCCCACCCTCTCTTCCTCACCGATCTTGACTATGGGAAAATCTTCAGGCCCGGTAACGGCCCTGGATATATCGGATATCACTACCGACTGGCCCTTGGGTATATGCGCCCGGTACTTGATCCCGACCGCTACATACCCCTCGGCCACATCTACGAAAATCCCCATGTTCCCGTCCTCGTCCCCTATATAGACCCTCCCCCCTATGGCCCTGCCCGCCATGAACAGACCCAGTTTTGCCGTTATGTCCTTCGCCCTTTTCCCCTTATCCTTAATGATATAGCCTTCACCCGTCGCCTGAGCATCTCTTATGGCGGCCCTCATCCGGTTGAAATCCAGAAGGCTTTCGTATTCCGTAAAAACATCCCTGACCGCGGCCAGGTAGGCCAGCTCGGGGGTAACGCTCAACCCGTCAATGGAAACATAACCGTCTATCAGTTTAAGCTGGCCGCGGTCGAACTGGATCGCCCGGTCAAGAAAATCCACCTTCTCCCCGCACAGAGCGTCTATCAGCTTCGGCAGCAGGGTCTTATACTGCCTCTCCACTCTTTCCCTCATCTTTTCAAGCTCGTCCGAAGCTTTATCCAACTGATCGCTCCCTCTGCGGGAAGGCGAATTGGCTCTCACGAAACGCTCGGCGGCACTGTACCTTCCCTCGTCCATAAGCCCGTTAAGCCGTCTCACCAGCTCTCCGGCTTCCTTTTCCCCCAGCCCTCTTTTTTCGGCGTTCTCCCTTAACTCGGTTTCAATGACCTCCTCGTAAAGCTGAAAAGCCTTAAGGTCGAAACCCCTCTGATGATAATACCGCGCCTGCAGGTAAACGAACTGCGCCTCGGAATCGAAAGGTATTATGTAAGAAGGCTGAAGGTCACTTCCTTCGCCGCTTTTCATGTACTCCCTGCGGTGGGAGCCCCATTCCCTCGCCATTATCGCTACCTTGGCGGGCCTGGTGACGGTGAATCTCCTGCCCCTGACCGTCACTTCGTCGCCTTCCGAAATGCCGGGGTCGGCCAGATGGGAGAACCCGGGGGTCCTCAGGATATCGGCCCTGTCGGGGATGCTTATGGTATTCTTCCTGCCGCTTCCCACCAGCACCATGTACGGACTGTCTATAACGACACCTATACCCGTTCCTCCTCTGAGCCCGTCCTTATTGGAATATAATACCTCGAACTTTATCTTGCCGGGTTCCGCGCCCGTCCAGTGGGGCACCACGACATCCTTTACCTCTCCGGTGACCTCGTCCTCTACAGTGTTAACCTCGATTATACCCGTCATGTCCACGGGCGGGGCCCGTGCAGCCGCCCGGGACAGGTCAGGCACCTCGCCTACGGGAGGGCCTTCAATATCCGGCTCTTCATCAGATGCTTCAAGAGCCCTGTCCGCTTCCTCGGCAAGGGCCGGAGACAGGCGGACCTCCTTCTCTTTCTCCGCTCCGGCCGCTCTTCTCTGGGCGAATTCTATCCCCGGCCGCGTCGGATTGAGGTTATATCCTTTATGGGGCAGCGTACCGCAACCGCTAAGGAATATCACGGTAATAGCGCCTATGGCCATGTAAGGCAGCACGCTTCTTCTCAAGTACTCCAGCTTGTCCCCCATCCTTTCCCTGACCTTGCCGAACATTTCTTTTTTAAGGTCCGCTTCGGTATCTATCTCGGGAAAGACCTGGGCAATGATCACATACAGCTCCTCGATGAGCGCTTCTCTTTTCCGGTCGGCCCCGGCAAGCTCCAGGCGCACCTTTTCCCCGGCTTCCCGGTACCTTTTAAGCGCCGCAGCCGCTTCGGTATCTTCAGGATCTTCTTTAACGATGGAGCGAAAGGCACCGGCCTTGTACTCAAGGTATTCCTTCTGCATCTCAAGGTATACGGAAAGGGCCATCTGTGACTGTATCTCCCTGCCTATGCGGGTGACTTCCGGGTCTATAAGGCCGTAGCGTTGTTCGGCGTTCTCCAGCTTAACGGCCCTGCCGTACCCGGGCCTTTCCGGGTCTTCGGGTTCGCTCAGGATAGCCAGGACCACGAAATCCCGGGTGAACGGCTTGCCGGTCTCCCGATTGGTCATCATAGCTTCCATGCTCCTGAGGTACGCCTCCCTGATCCGGGCCTGTCCTTCGTTCCCCGGGTCAAAGGCTTCTTCCAGCTTAAGGTCCACCATTTCCCTGATCATTTTCAACTCTTCGGGGGATACCGTCCTTTTTTCCCGCTGGACCACAAGCTTGACGGCAAAATCCTTGAGAATAGCCAGCTTCTCGCCGGTCAGGACTTCCAGGTCCCCCAGCCCCTGGTCCTCGGCGAGCCTCCACGCCAGGGCCGATGTCATGATATCGAAAAGCCTGTTTATCTTATCCTCGAGAGAAGGTTCCCCGACCCTTCTCTCGTTGACGATCCACTCGTCGTAAGCCCTGACCACATTGGAATAGAAAAGGTCCTGTGAAAGGCCTTCACCCGACATTTCGAAAAAAGCTACTCTCTCCTTTTCGGCCTCGTCTATCTTTTCCCTCGCCGCTTTGACCCTGGCCTGTCTCTCTTCGCTTATTTCACGGACCTGACGCGCCAGAGCCTGCACCTCGGCATAGGTCACGCTGAACTCTTCCGGGTCTATACCGAGCCTTCCGTAAGCTTCGGGCTCTTCGGTAAAAAACCCGGACATCTTTTCCATAGCGTAGGAAGCGAATCCCGCCCGGTAATACGCCTCTTCCTTCTCGCCCTGTTCAATAAGAGAAGGTATTTCCTTCGCGTCTTCTCTCACGGTATCGAAAAGCTGGCGGTAATTCCTGAAGGCCGATACCCTGCGGCTGAAATCCTGTTCTTCTCCCCGCTCCTCCTCCAGTATCTCCTCAAGCTCCCTTCGCGCCTCATCCACGCTTTCAGAAAGGTCGGAAGCGAACGCCAGTGTGGTCTCTATCCTTTTATTATTGGCCTCGTGGTAGGAGAAGATCCCCTTCATCTCCTCCGGCACTTCTTCCAGGTCCACCAGGGTCTCTTCCGCCGGTGTCTCTTCGAGGCCTTCGTCCCCCGGACCCTCATCTTCCGCGACAGTCTCCTCTTCACGCACGCCCGGAGATTCTTCTTCGCGAACGCTCTCCAGATAAGGCGCGGCTTCCTCTTCCGAAAGCGCGGTCTCCTCTTCCGCCGTCCTGTCCTTTCCGGGGTCCGTACCCGAGTCCCCTCCGGGCGGAGCGGCCGCGGATTCCTCTTCCGCCGCATCCCGGACATCCGCCGGCGGAGCGGCCGGCTCTTCCGATACGGCCTCATCTTCTTTCTCTTGCACGGCAGCCTCGAAAAATACGATATGATAATCCCTGTCGTCCCTGTCCAGATCGAAGAGCTCCATCTGCCTGTCAAGTTCTGGCTTTTTCGCCGCCAGCGCGCTCTTTGTGTGGGTATTCTGGTCCCAGTGGTTTATGAGCATATCTATATAAAAATTCGCTGCTTCGTCTATCACGGACTCCAGCTCCGAGTCGCTTATTCCACCGATAGATTCCGGAGGTATATACGCCAGGTATTCGAATATCTCGTTCTCCTGCATCCCCATCGCGGAAGAATACGCGTTCCTCAGCTTGTCGTTGAAAGCTCTCAGCCTCTCTTGCCTCAGGTCTTCCGGAGCCGGACCTTCCTCGGGCTTTTCTTCCGCGCCCTCGCCGAAAAGTTCCTCTACCGTTTTCGCGGCGAGTTCCAGGTCCCGTTCGAGGTCGCCCTCCCGCGCGTTCAGAAGGGACATAAGGTCTTTGACCTTCCAGTTCGCCCTCGCCCCCGAGCCGTTTATCTCCCATCCGTCCTTTTGCGGCAGTTCCATCACGCTTCCCAGGACCTCTAACATCTCCCCTCGCATCTCTTGCGGAGTTTCCGTAAGAGCGCTCTCGATAGTGCGGAGGCGCTCAAAAAGCGTATCCCATTTTTCCTCCGGAAGACCTATAAGGGATATAGCCGCTCCGTTGGCAACATTGAACCCGAGCCTTTCGAGCGCTTCCCTCCTTCGTCCGTCCAGTATCTCCCTAAGCCTTTTATCACTGTAGGAAAGAAGGGATATCCCTTTGCCGTTATAGATATCTATACCTATCCGGTCTATCGTCTTCACCTTGTCCCTGAGATATACCCTGCTCCCTTCCTGCGTAAAGCTTTCCAGGTATTTGGGGACTTCCGTTATTCCCAGTATCCTGAGGGCCTCGGCATTGTCCGCCATGTGCATCTTCATCCTGCCGTCGGTCCTCTTGAGGGTCCTGTAATATTCCAGTATCTTGGGCTTGATACTGGAATTCCCGCTCAGACGGAGCTGTGAAACGCCGGTCTCCGCCTCGGGGCGCGTCTTCGCCACATACCATTTTATCCTTCTGAGCAGCTTGAAAGCCTGCCTGGTGGCGGAGTCGTACGGGTCGAACTCTTCTTCGGCGGAAGCCGAATACTTTTCCTCATCGAACATCTTTTTCGCGTCTATGAGAAGCGCGTCGAAATTTCCCGTATCGACCCCGTTCCTGTTCCGGCTGTACATTATCCACAAAGCGGCCATCTGCGCGCCTTCGTCCATGAGCATAAAATCGTATATGTCCCTTATGTTTATGGCTATCTCCTCGGCGCCCCGGTCTTCCGCTGTGGGGCCCGAAGGGCCGAGCACGAAATGCCCCAGTTCGTGGTTCATGACCCAGGCGACCGCCCTTTCGATATCCCTGTCGTCAAGCTCCTTTCTTTTCATGGACTGCTGATACCTGTCTCCCATCACCCTTCTCATAAAAGCCTTGGTAACCTTTCTTTTGGAGTCACGGGCGCTTTTCAGAAGCTCGATGTCTATTTCTATTACATTCTTGTCACGGTTTATGTTCATGGCCCTGGCGTTGCCCTTTACAACAGCCACCTTACAGCCTTTGAGCGCGGTCCTCGTCGGGAAAGAAGTATCTCCGGGAAGAGTGGCTTCGTAAGCCCTCTCAAGTATCTCCTTAAGTTCCTCCGGGAGCTCTCCCCCGACCGGGTAAAGGCCGCCCGGATGAACCTCGGCCTCGTAAACTTTTTCCAGCACCCCGTCCGCGTCCCCGGATATCAGTATCGGGGAGTTATACTGGGGTTCCATTACCATTTTCACTATTTCCTCTACCCGCTCCTCGAACTCGGCATATTCTTCCCAGTTCGTAGGCAGGTACCCCTCGCGTTTAAGACTCCGGACAACGGCGGGCTTTACTTCCCTGGGGTCGGACTTTTTCTCTTCCGACAGGCGCAGCCTCAGGTCCCTCGCTATCATCTCGGCAGAGTCGTCTATGTTCCGGATAATGTCTTCCCTGTATCCTATGAATTCCTCTATCTTCTGTTCTATTCCAGCCACTCTCGCTTTCAGGTCGTCTATGTCGTCCGCTATTCCGTCCATGTCCCCGCTTTTCAGCGCCTCGAGCTCAGCCAGCAGCCTGGAGGTCTGAGTTCCTTCCTCTCTTTCACCCTCACGCCTCGCGATGAATATATCTCGCTGGACCTTGTTGGCGGGGTTGAACTCCAGGTATTCCCCGTTCTTCATCACCGCTATGTACGAAGTACCCTTATCCGTATTATCCTGCACGACCACGGTCCTTCCTATCCTGTCGACCACCACTCTCTCCATAAGGACCCGCTCGAAAAGTTCGGGGCTGACGGGAGGAAAATCCATATCCTGTATCCGCGGCTCCACGATCTGTCTGTACCTGTTACGGTATGTCTCTACCCACTGCTTTTTGATAGAATCCAGATCTTCGGGGAATTCGAAGGCCGCTTCCGCGAGCGCGTGGAAAACGACGGACTTCATACGGGACAGGTCTCCCCTGGCGGCGTAGAAATAAGCTTCCACCGCAAGCTGGTACCTTCCCGAATCCAGAAGTTTTTCGTAGGGCTTCTTCTTGTTTGTAAGTATCGCTACATAAGGCCTTTCGCTCTCCTGTCTGAACTTGGGCACTACCACCAGGTAAGAGAGACCCCTTCCCCGCATCATCTCGGAAAGACCTTTCGTGTGGTATCCACCGGTTATCAGCGCCGCCACATGCTTTCCTTCTTTGCGCATTCTGAGCACGGTATTATCGATCATCGCCTTGTTCCTTCGGTCGGCGTCATGGTAGAACACGAGCGCCCGGCTGACCGAATCGGATATGGATGCGAGGTCGTACCCTCCCGAGACCGGGAGTCCGTTACTGGCGCATAATTTCTTGACCAGCGCGGCGGCACCCTTGGGATCGAGAGAGGCCAGATTATCCTCTATGAAAGCGCATTCCCTGTTATTGATCTCCATGCAGAAAAGCTTCCTGCAGAGGCCTCCCAGCTTCACTATATTGAAAAACTCTTCTTCGTCCTTATCGCGGAACAATTTTCCCCTTATCGCCGCCTCAAACTCCTCTATCTCGGCATAAAGGCCTACGATGTCTACCGATTCGTAGACACTGACATATTCCGTGAATTTTATGAGGTTGCGGTATCCAGAAGGATCGATGCCTTCGCTTCCCGCGAGATTAACGAGGTAACGGTGAAAATCCCCCTGGGAGATCTTGTTCTGCTTGAAGGAAAGAGACCGGAGCACCAGTTCCTCGAGGTCTTCCCTGGACATCTCCTTGCTCAATTCGTCGATGAGGGTCTTTCTTTCGATATTGGCCCGCGCGAAATTTATATCTTTCTCGAGCTTTATCGAACTCAGAAGCTTGCCGATCTCGGGATATGTTCCCGGGTCTACGCCGAGTTTCCCTGCCAGAGGGAATACATGATCCCAGTAATCGGAAAAACTGAGCATACCTTTTTCGTGCAGCCTTGAGACCCTGTTGAGCTCGTTCAGGTCCTCTGAAAAGACCTTCTTCTCCAGCGCCGAGAGTTCCCTGAGCAGCTTGTCGATCTCCGCGGACCTTTCCGCTCTTTTCCCGGCAAGGTCCCTGAAGCTCTCGATGTTCTTTCTGTATCGCTCGTCATCCTCTACGCCGTAAAGTACGATCTCTTTCTCGTCCGAAACGACCGAGAAAAATTCCCCGGCGCTCATCTTGCCCTCCCTCATGAGAAAATCAGCCGTGCGTTCCTTTATGCCGCGATCCGGAAAGGTCTTGAGAACGGATGTATCGATATAGCCGCTAGCTCCTTCAAGCGCCAGCATGTCGAGATCGTAATTGGTCACAAGGGAATCGAGCAGGTCTACTATGGAGTACTGAGCGTCCAAAGAAGCGTGCGCGTCCTGGATGTGTATTATGAAATCGTCGCTCTTGCCCATGCTTACTTCACGGGTATCCGCGAGGTCGTAGGGTATATTTAAACCGTTCATGGCCGGGCGTTCGTTGTATCCTGCCGACCTTACCGCCTTGGGGTAGTCCCATACCACCCGGCCCTCCTGTACCCAGCCTGTCTGCTGATGAACGAACAACAGGGCTACGAGTACGCTGACGGTCTTAAAAAAACGGGCGTGGCGCTTTTTCCAATCGGCCATGCCCGTTTCGATCTTATTTCTTCCGATATCAATGCCCTTATCGGCATTAATATCAGCATACACATTATTATTCCTTTGTGTACAATCCATATTTTCAGACCGTACCTTCATGATACCTTCCTGCTTTTCCGCAAATAAGCATGCTTTCTTTTATCCTAACTAATCAACTATAGTATATCATATAAATGGCAGGGACAACAAATAATATCTTAAACTTTTTTAAACTTTAACAAAAGTGTTTATTTTGTTATATTATTAATAATACTTCCTTATTTTTCGCCTATCGTCCAAATAGGCTGTATTTCGAAGGACCGGGATATATTTTTGCTTTTAATTCTTTACTTATAAGTACTTACAAAAACAACCAAACTCCGGGGCCTTCTTCGGGCTTCACCGGTTACAGAGATACCGACACCTGGATGACAGATTCGATATAACGCCTTATCTCTTCCATATCTATACGCGTGATCTTTACTATGCTGTCAACCAGTCCGCTCAGGGCCCGCTCAAAGCTTTCCGGCACCTTCCAGTTTACAGCGGTGACCACCGGCTTACCGCTTTCCGACACGGCTCTTTTAAGCAGGCTTCCGGCCAGAAGGGAAGGCAGCATACCGTTCACTTTTCTGTTCTCCCCGGGGTCGTCGGAAGGTTCACCGGTTATCACGAATCCCGCGCTTTCCACACGATGCCGCCGTATGTGGTCCATTACCCCGCCCGCCCGGGCCTGGCCGGTAGCGAGAGCTATCGAGGAAAGCTTTATCTGTCCGAGGCCCGGAAGCCCTCTCATGAACTCATGAGCGTGCAGAGCTATATCCTTTCCCCTCTCCGGCGGCGGGATCACCACGATATCCGTACCGCTGAAATAGCTCCTCATCTTTTCCACTTCGCTGTCGTCAGGTATAACGGCTACCCGGAGGGTTTTCTTCGCGGCAAGGTTCCTGAGGCCTTCAGCCATGTCCATGGCGCTGATGCCCGCTCCCTTCCTCACATCGACTACAATGGACTGCGGGGCCTCGATGGAACGAGCGCCCGAGAGCCTCGAGATCTCCCCGGCGACGCTGTCCTCAAGATACTGTTCGGCCGCGCTCATGTCGGCTTCCCTCATCCTTTCCGTCAGAGCTTCGTCCGCCGAAACGAACTCAAAAAGCCGCGAAAAAAGCTCCTCCCTTCCGGCTTTGCCCAGCCGGGCGCTTTCCATCGCGGCCTTTCTGGCCGGACCCCGCTCCACGCTTTCTTCCGCCTCAAGTATATTGCGGTAAGCCCCGAAAACCGCGTCGATGGAGTTTTCAGGGGCAGTCTCTTCCGGCAGGCTTTCCATGAGCACGGCGCTTACTCTTATGACCTCCTGCCTGTCCATGTCCGCCACTTCCTCCCCGGTAAGGCGCGCTATTCCCGGGTACGCGCGGATAAAAGCCTGGACCCTGGCCTGCTTGACTATATCGTTTATATTGGACCTTACCTCATCTTCCCCCATATCCACGAAAAGCATCGTTCCCGTCCGGACGGAAGCCTCCATCTCAGCGTAACTTTCCACCCTTTTAAGCGTAACACCTTCGAACTGGCCCAGAGTTTCCGCGTCCACGCCTTTGACCCCTATGAAGATGTCCGCCGCCTCTTCGCCTTCTTCCCGCGACGCCGGTTCCGGCCTTCCTCCCGCGCCGAAAGCTCTCAAGGCCCCGAGGTTCGCCGCGAAGTGGAAAATGGCCGCAACGGCGTAGAACCACGGGGAAGACCACGGGCTTTCGATCATCAGAGGCAGTATTATACCGTTCACTACCGTAATGAGCGAAGGCGTGAAAATTTCCTCGAAAAAGACGCTCCCGCCCCTTCTTCCGCTCCCGTGCATCAGGACGAACACCAGCCCGGAGAGCATCTGAGCGGCCACATACCCCGCCAGCAGTCCCTGGCCGTGAAAACCGGAAGCCGCGAGCATCCCGGCGGCCGCCGCGGGTATTGCCCCGCGGAACAACGCTTCTTCTATAATGGGAGCGTAAAGCAAAGCTACCCTCCAGAAAGGAATGTTCATTAAAAGGCGGCGAAGGAGACGCGTCACACCCGTACCTTTTCCCTCCACAGGAACGGTCACATCCTCGCCTTCTTCGGCCGCGATGATCTCGTCTATCTGTCTTCTGATCTTTTGCCTTTCTTCGGGACCCAGTTTCCCCCCCAGAAGCCTTAACTCCTCAAGATCTTCCCGGAACCCTCTCAATCTCCCCCGCAGCTTGTCCAGGGTATACCGCGCTTTTGCATAAGCTTTTTCGTTATCTCCCTTATCTGCAGCCAGTTCTATGTAAACCATAAGTTCGGACAGGCTTTGCCCTGTATCGCCGGATTCAAGATAAAGGTCCAGCAGTATTTCGTGCGAAGCCGTATGTTCCGGTGAAGCCTTGACGGCCGCCTCCATGAGGCTTATCTTGCGGTCAAGGCTCTCCTCGGCGTCCGCCTTCCTCCTGTATTCGATATTAAGGTCCCCGAATACCATTCTCCGGCCTTCTTCCGGAAGTCCCCTCGTCAATATCGCCCTTTTGAGCCGCGACCCAAGGACATCTCCCCGGGCTATCCTCTTCCTCAGGGCCAGGACACGCAGGTCTTCTTCCATATAAGTTCCTCCCGAGGCGGCTATTGCCATATCGGACTCCGCTCTCTTAAAATGCCTTCCGGCGACATTAAGGTAAGCCCTTGACAAAGCCGCGTCCGCCGCGGCGTTCCTTTTGTTTACCTGGCTGAGGCCATCCAGGGCACTTTCCCTGAAAAGGTATTTTTCGTCAGTCTGGTCGAAATAAGGGAAAACTTGTTCGTTGTACAGCCTGATATCCGACATGAAAGAAGCTTTGATGTTGCGGGCAAAAACAGCCGCGATGTACGCCTTCCCCGGAGCCCCGTAGTCCCGGGCCTTTTCGAGTACGGCTGAGATGATCTCCGGCCTTCCGGCCTCGAAAGCCAGCTCCAGGATCACGCCGGCCGCCTCGGGCGTCAAGCTTCCCATTCCTTCTATTTCGGTTTCCGTTATTATCCCGGGGGTCTTAATGAGGTCGTGGTCCTTCTCCAGAAAGCCCACAAGGTCCCGCTTGTAAGCCTCACCCTTACCCGAAAGATCCTGCTGGTGTAATATCCTGTACAGACAATCTTCCATCCGGTCCCTCCGGTAATCCTCTTCCAGCTCTACCATATGAATGGAAGCGAGCTCTCTGAGAACTCTGAGAGAAAAAGGTTCCAGCTCTGCGGCCTTATCGTACATCTCTATAGCGTTGCGTTCCGCCAGCGCCCGGGCCTTCCCTTCCAGATAAGCGGCTTTCCAGGCATAATACCCGGCAAGGTCCATGAACGCCTCGAACCTTTCCGAGGCGTCCTTTATTTCGCTGATCCGGTTCGATATGACCTCTTCGATGTTCTCGAGGTTGAAGTCCTTCTCACCGAAACGCGTAAAAGCCCTTCTGGCCACCGATATCTCGCGTTTCACCGCAAGGTACGAGGTATCAAAGCCCCTGGAATCCATAAGGGCGATAACGGTCCCCGCGGGCCCGGTCCTACCGTGTTCAAGGAACTTCAGCACCGCGAACCGCGCGGTTTCCCGGTTCAAGAGGCCTTCCGCAAAAGCCCTTTCCGCGAGAGCGTCGAATCCGGGGGCTTCCGCCAGGGCCTTCATGACCGCTCCCGCCGTATCCTCCCGCGAAAACTCCGCGCCCTTGCCCGTGTTCTGAGCGTAATATTCCCTGAGCGCGCGATAGGCTTCCCCGAGCTCCTCCGCCCTGCCGGAAAGAGCCCTCCAGGCCTCGAGAAGTTTTCTCTCCCTCCTGTCGGGATCCTTTTCCTTAAGGAACTTCTGGCCTTCAACCGCGGCGGCCCTGTCGTTCATATCGTCCACGGCGCGTTTTGCCGGCTCTATTTTCTCCAGAGCGGCGGCCAGCTCCCGGTTCTCAGGCAAAGCTTTCAAGCCCGCCCGCAGCGTTTCCTCCGCCTTGCTTATATTTCCCTCCGAAACATATATTTCGGATTTTCGGATATAGGCCAGGGCATACCCGGGATATTTCGCAATAACCCTGTCCAGCCGGTCTTTACGGGCCCTGATGTTTTCGGCTTCCATAGCCAGTTCGACCGAAGCCAGCGACAGCAGCTCTTCCCTGTTGCTTTCTTCCACCTCGGTGCCTTTTTCCCGCGCTATACCGCGGGCTTTCCTGTAGACCGCGAGTTCATCGAACGCGCTCTCAAGCTCCGCTTCTCCGATGCCGAACGGCAGGGCCTCACGAAGCGCTTTTTCCGCGTCTTTCAGGTCCCCCTCGAGCATAAGAAGTCCCGCTATCTCAGTAAGGACATTGAGTTTTGCGTTGTTGAGAGCGGCCCGGTCAGTGTATTTTCTCCTCACCGCCCTGCCTTCCTCCGCGTAAAGCTCAAGCAAAGCCCTGTAATCGTCAAGAAGCATACGGCGCAGCGCGGAGGCATTTTCCCGGCCGTAGGCTTCTTTCTCCAGGGCTTTAATGTCCTTTATACGGGCAAGCAGCACCTCTTCACGGCCGCCTTTATAGTTTTTACGCTCGATGGAAGCCGTCTTAGCGCGGAAAAAGGCTTCTTTATATTCCTTGCCTTCCGCGAGGCCGGGATCCATACGCGCCGCTTTTTCAAGGTCCTTCAAAGCTCCCGGCGTGTTCCTTCCGGCGCGTCTCAAGCCTCTTTCATAATAAAAGCGGGCGTCTTTTTCGAGGGGATCCACCCTTTTCCTCAGCATCTTTGCCCTGGCGAAAAGAAGGGACAGGCGCCTGCCTCTTGCCCTGTACATGACCGCCAGCACCGAAAGCGCCTCGCCGGACCCGGTCTTTTCGTAATACTCTTCCATGGCTCTGATGACCTCGTCCGATGATACCCGGTCCAGCATGGAGGCATCCTTTTTCAGGGTCTCCACCAACGCCTTGACCAGTAGTCCCCGGGCCGGGGGAGAGGTATCTTCGGACGTGAACGCTTCGAGAAAAACGGCTGCCACCCGTTCCACCGCCGCGCGGGAAGCGTTTCTCCTGACCGTATCCATAAAGGCTCCCGCCTTTCCGAAAGAAGCGGTCTCCGCCATAACTGCCGCTATCTGGACGGCCTCGCTCTCTGAAAGTCGGTAACCGCTGTCGGCCACGGCCTTTACCAGACCGTCGATGCTTTGCGCCATCTTATTCTTCATGGACCGGTCGGCGTGAGCTTTCACGGCCGTGTCCAGATAATCCCGTGAAGCCGAAATAAAATATTCCAAGGCCTTCGCTGTTCTATGCCTGTCCAGAAGGCAGGTCGCGATCAGAAGCTTGGCTTCCATCCGCACGGCATAGTTCACGCCCTCGAGCGAAAGCAGGCTGTTCATCGCCTCGATGGCCTTTCCCGTCTCCCCTGTATTGTAGAGGGCCTTTCCCAGCTCCATAAGGACGCTGTCTTTACCCCGGACTCCGTCACCCAACGCGTCCGAAAGAAGCTTCAGCCTCCGGGCATACACTTGCCTGTCCTTGTCCTTGAGCGCTTTGATAACCGCCGATACGGAATATTTCTGTTCGGCGGGGGTTAACGCGGATATACTTTCGCTCAATTCCCTGAGACTGTTCGAGGACATCTCCCCGAGCGCGGAGGCCATCCGCTCGTCTTCACGCAGAAAAGCGAGCGCTTCCGCTATTTCGCGTTGGTCCCGCAGATTTTCCGCAAGCCATTGCCGCGCCCCGACCTCCACGGGCACCTTTTCGAAATCTTCGCCGTAAGACTCGATATCCCTGAAAAACACAGCTTTTTCCCGGGCACGAGAGGCCCTTTTCCGCGCCTCTTCGACACGCGCTCTGTCCTCAAGGTACTCTTCACGGATCATCGCGAGCTTCGAGGCCGCGTTCCGGGCATCCTCGTATCGGCCCGTGGACTCGTAAAGGGAAAATGCCGCCCGGAGAGTTCCCTCTTTTTCTTCGTCGCTTATACCTTCGGTCCCAAGGGCCTTTTCGTAATATTCCGCGGCTCTTTCGTAATTCCACAGAGCGGTGTGCATCCTGGCCGCGCCGGTGTACGCTTCGTACGAGGGACCGTATTCCAGCGCCTTTTCGTAAAGCCCCAGGGCACCCCGCGTATCGTGGTCTTCCGTTCTTTGCGCTTTTTCTGAATACAGCTTCGAAAGGGCTTTAAGCGCTTTATCCTTGTCGTCCGTCTCCATGTTCTCGTCGGCGATCGCCTCCTCAAGCGATCTTATATGCCGGTCAAGTTCCCGTTCCGTAAAAGGCCCGGGCTCTGAAACGAAAGCGGTAAGAAGCACCAGCCTCAGGCCGTTGACCTCACGGTACTTTTTAAGCCTGCTTTCCCGCCTCGCGATGTTGCTTACCGGCGAAAGCGCCCTTTCGGCTTCTCCGGCAAGATCTTCCGCCGCTGCTTCCACTCCGTCACGCGCGGAAGCGAACACCTCGCTTTTATCTTCGTCTTCGAGGCTCAGTGCCAGCTCCAGGGCCTTCGCCAGGTCTTCCGCGCGTCTCTCGTATCTCTTCAAGCCACTTTCACGCCTTCCTTTTCTCATACCGCTTCTCTTAATGTACAGGAGCGCGGCTTTGCCGTTCCAGTAGGCCTTCCTGTCTTCGTCCGAGGAAGAAGCCGATTCGCACAGCTCTATCGCTTTTGTGATGTCGGTGTATCCGCCCATCATCTCAAAGGTTTCGACCATGCTCTCGAGATCTTCCGGCGATCTCCCTTCAGACCGTGAAGCGCTGTCAAGCAAGCGGCGCGCCCTGGAAAAGTTACCCGCGCGTGCCTCGGATGCGGCCCGCAGCGCGTCGGTCCTGGCCCCGGAGACCAAAACGCGCCTGTTCGCCCTGAAAAGCTCCGAAGCCATGGCGTTACCCCCGTCCGTACCGTAGGAAAGGTAGATAGCGGCAAGCTCAGCGACGGCGTCCGAGGCCCCGTTGGAAGTGAACACCGGCCCGAACTTCTCCTGACGCTCTTTTTCACGGCCGGAAAAGAAACCTCCGAACCTGGCGGTAAGCAGAAAAAAGCCGTCTGAGGCGTCAATGGCCCTTTCCAGAAGCGCTCTTGCGCTCTCAACCCTTCCGGATTTCCTGAGTATCCGGGCGTATTTCAGTATATAGCCCCCATCTCTCGGCTTGAGCGAATATCCCTGCCGGGCGTAGGATACCGCCGCCGCGTACAAAAGTCCTCTTTTTTCGGGATCTTCTTCCGCCTTCGAGGAATAAATATCGGCAAGTTTGAAACAAAGGTCCGCCGCGGCCGTATTATCGTTCAAAGACAGGTACAGTTCCTTGAGCTCCCCGAGGGCTTCTTCGTTCCGCGGAGAAGCCTCCAGAACTTTTTTATAAAGCCTTACGGCTTCGTAAGGCTTGTCCTGCCGCCTGTACATCCTGGCCCTGTAAAGTGCGGCTTCCGGGGAAGACGGATCGATCTCAAGAGCCCTGTCCAGGTTCTCCACCGCCTCTACGGTCTCATCCTTTTCGAACGAAGCGCTCCCTTTTCGGGCAAAAGCCTCCGCTTCGCCGCGGGAAGCGGCTTCCTCGAGTATTTCCGCCCTTTCTTCTTCGCTTCCGGCGAGGATAAGCCTTCTTTCCAGCCTGCCCGTCTCCTTCCAGATCTCATCACGCTCATCCATCTCCCCGAGGGCCCGGTACATCAGCCCGGTCGCTTCCCGCAGGTCCTCGCCGGCCACCTCGTATTCCTCTTCACCCGTGGAATACTTCCGCCTGAGCGCGGCGTAAACCTCCTGTCTGAGCGCGTCCCGGTCCATTCCCCTGAAATCATCCGCCCTTTCTTCGACGCCGCAGACATTGAACATCTCCTCTATCAGTCTTTCCGCGGCCATCGATCTTATTACAGGGTCTCCGGCTTCTCTCACGGCCCTGAGGCAGAACTCGAAAAGTTCCGGCCCACTTTTATCTTTAAGGAGCGTCTCCATCGCTTCGACGCGTGACAGGCCTTCTACAGGCACACCCAGGACCTCGAGGCTTTCGCCGCGTCCGGAACCCGTTATGTGCCTTTCAAACTCCTCTTCCGCTCCCCAGGCTCTCAGTATTTCCAGCAGAGCCTTTCTCATCCCGGCGGACCGGGCGGCGAACTCTTTATCCGGCCTGACCTTTTCCCTTTCCCTCATTGACTCCATCTTCCCTGAAAAAGCGGAAAGCAGCTTTCTCCTCGGAGCTTCCCGGGAAGTGCCTTTAAGCGCGTTCCTGGCCCCGGAAGCCGCCTCATCATCCTCCGGAGATTCCGCTATGAGATCGAACGCGGCCCGGTACATCCTCTCCGAGGCTTCTTCGGGTTCCCCGCCGCTTCCGGCAGCCAGAGCGGCCGAATCAATACGGGACTCCCTTCCGGCGTCCAAAAGATCTTCCGACCTTGTGCGCAGACCCTCGATCTTTTGGCGCTTCTCCTGTATATCACGGACCAGGTCCTCGATCCCGGTTGCCCTGTCCAACCCGTTAAGATCCTTACGGTATTTATTCTCCGCTTCACTATCTCCCGACGCGGTGGCCTTTTCGATTTCCCCGGTCAGTCTTCTTCTCTCTTCCGCGATCAACGGGTCTTTCTTCAGAACGCCCGCCTTGCCCTCAAGTTCTTTTATCTCGGATTCGAGACGGGCTATCTCTTCCGACAACTCCTTGCTTTCCCCGGAGGCCTCCGCCCGGGCGGCCAGGTCCCTCATAATGTCCCTGTCGGTTCCCGCGTGGCTCATAACCTCAAGACGGGAGCGCGTAAAACGACCCAGGGCGAAGATCCTTCTCAGCGCAGGGTTCGAAGGATCGAGCCTTCGGGCTTCCTCCGCGGCCGCGAAAGCCTTCCGGATGAGGCTTTCGGCTTTCTCCACCTGCTCTTTTCCGCCGATGGCCATCCTGGCATCGGCCATCATAAAGCCTCCTTCGGCTTTAGATGCGAACCATTCGGGATCATCCTTCCCGAGTTTTTTCTTTACCCTTTCCAGTTCCGAGGTCGTCTCTCCCGCCAGGGAAAACACCTCTTCCGGAGAGCCCGGATATTCGGACACTTCGCCTTCTTCGGCCATCGACCGGATCCGCGCCATTTCGGTCCTTACGAGCTCGAGCGCGGCCTCCAGTTCCGTCTCCGCTT
Organism: Candidatus Omnitrophota bacterium; assembly: GCA_014728075.1. Classification (GTDB taxonomy): domain Bacteria; phylum Omnitrophota; class Gorgyraeia; order Tantalellales; family Tantalellaceae; genus WJMG01. The sequence continues at coordinate 42,138 of WJMG01000019.1, forward strand.
CCTCCGGTCGCCCGTCCCTCTCCAGGAGCGCGGCCCGGGACCTGCGGGCCCGTACCTTCTCCGTAAAAATATCTTTCTTTTTCTCGGAGCTGCTTTTCTCTTTTCCCCGCCTGAAGGCCTTAACCCTCGCCGCGAGAGCGGGAAGCCGCTCTTCGTCGATGTCTATACCGTAATTTTCCGCCAGGGGGGATAAAGCCAGAAGGGCATTGTAAAAAGCTATGACTTGCCTTTCCGAAATTGACGGGTCTTCGGCGGCGCGCCGGGACTCTCCGATAATGCCCCGGACCGTCGCTTGGGTAACGAAGCAGTCCTTTTCCCTGAGCACACCCGAAAGGGCCTCGAGAGCGCCCGTTACGGTGTCCTCTGAAGCGTCTTCCGCTACCGCGCAGGCAAGATATATCTCGATGCGGTCATTATGAGCCAGTGCTTTGAAACCTTCCGCTTTTCCCATGACCAGGAGGACCGTTTCCCTTCCCTCGAACGACCGGAGCTGTTCTTTTACGGCGGTCAGCATCTCTCCCCCGGATATACTCCCCATCCAGCCGGCAAGTTCCGCCGCGAGCCTTTCCCTGTCCTCTCCTTCGCTTTTCTCTATCTCCTCTAATCTCAGCGAGAGATATTTCGCGGCCCATTCGTCTTTTCCGGGAGCGCCTCTTTTCTCTTTCAACCTTTCCCCGGCGGCTTTCAGGAACAGATCATCGTTGCCACCGTCGCGGTAAAGCGACCGCAACAATATATCCGAAAGGTATTTCTTCTCCGGGTCCGCTCCAGAAGTCAGACCTTTGCCCAGGATACCCATAGTATCCGATACAACGATATCCCGCGCCGGCCCCTCCACGGCGCCGGTAATACCCAGTATTTTCCTTGATATGTTCTCCAGCGACATCCCGGGGGCCGGTTCTCCTCTTTCCGACATCTCGACGGCTATCTCGATATATTCGGAGTACATCTTCATAGCCGCCATCCTTTCCCACTGGCTTTCTCCGGAAGACAGGGTCTCTATCCTTGCCATTATCCGGCTCATATCGTCTTTTTCGGACCTGCAATACCCCTGTATGAGAGTGTCCAGAAGCGGAGTGAATTTTTCCCTTATGCGGGCGTCGGTTCCCCTGGCCTCAAGAATACTCAGCAAAAGGCCCATCGCGTTAAGGTACCGTTCTCTTTTCCGTTCCGGATCATCGCCCGCCATGCTTATGTTCTTCATCAGAAGAGGCCAGAACCCGTCTGCCGCGCGCTCGAGTATGAGAGGGTCCCTTATCATCAGCACTTTCTCTGCCATGCTGTGCGCCCGTATGTCCATCTCTTTCTTCAGGGACCTTAGTTCGTCGGCGAGTTTTCTTCTTTCGTCCTTCAGCACAAGCCTTTCCGCCGGGGAAGAAGATGAGCGTATATTCCGGTTCAACACCCCGATCCTTTCCTGCGCGTCGCCGATCTCCGATATTATGTTTTCCATTCGCTCTGCGTCTTCTCGCACCTCGGCGGAGGCCGGGTATACTCCTTCCGCTTTTTCCGCCAGAGGATGCCGATTGCCCGGCTCCATCTCTTTCCTGAACTGTTCCTTCATCTTTTCCGAGTAGAAAGGTATGTCTCCAGCCCGGTCAAGCATCCCCAGCAGCAAAAGAGCGTCTTTGCTCATCTCCGGGGCATGGCGGGACTCCAGGGAATGTATATCCCCCGTAAGCGTCTTCACCGCCAGGATGAGGATAAGGCCGTCCGTTTCTGATAGGCCGGCTTCTCCGGCGCTTTCCGCCATCTCTCTTATCTTCATCCTTAAGGCCCTGATATCGGCCTTTTTACCCTTCTTTATCCTGTTCAGGACAACCAGGACCTCCGAGGCGGCCCCGTCGCCGAGTCCGTTGAGGGTTCCGTTTCCGGGAATATTTCCTGCGAACATCTCTGCGGCCGCGATCATCCTGTTGAGCCCGTTTACGGCCTCCGCGTCATCGACGATAGAGAGGGTCTTTTCCATGAGCTCCACGGCCTCCCTGTATTCCCCGTTCACCATAAGGTCCGATGCCAGGGAGTATATCGCCTCAGTATCCGCGGGGTCCCTCTCAACCGCCGCCCGGTACCTTTCACGGACGGAAGGCCTTTTTTCCTCTCCCTCTTCTATTCGTGGATATCCGATCTCCCCTTTTTCCTCCAGCGCCTCGAGCTCTTCGCGGGCGCTCTCCGCGCGGGAGGATTCCAGCGAATCGAGCTCCTCGAGCGCCTCAAGGGAAGCGCGCAGAAGCTCTTCGGCCCCGTCAACGGGCACATTAACATCACCTGTCGCTTTGTCCGCCGCCTCGCGCGCCGCGTAAACCCTGCCGGAAAGATATTCGAGCGTTTTCTCCGAACGGGAAGAAGCTTCGGCCCCGGTCTCTTCGGCGATCCTGGCCTTAAGCACCCTGATCTTCAAGAGCAAGATCCTTCTCTGCACGGGATCGGAGGGGTCAAGAGATTCGACGGCAAAGGGCTCGAGGATCATCGACGCTTTGCGCGCGTCTCCGCCGTCGAGCGCCTCCTTCGCCAGAAGAAGATCGATCGCGGGAGAAGACGGGTCCTTTTCCCTTATCGCGCCAAGCACCTCTATATCGACCATGTACCTGATCTTCTTATCGGCTTCCTCTTCACCGGTACGGGTATCCAGCAGGCTCTCGGCAAGCGCCATCAGGTCTTCCGGGGAGCCCTGTGAAACAAAGAAATCTTTTTTGCGGGACGCGTAGGAATAGGCCTCCTCGATGTTCCCGTCCTCTATATAATGCCGCATGACATAGTTAAAGGCGCGTATATCGTATGGATCTTCCGAAGCGTACCTGAGCTTGGCCCTGAGGCGTTTTGCCCTCGCCTCCGGATATTCGTAGACCGTTTCGCGGAGCACGCCCTCCGTTACGGTCTTCACCGCGCCTGTGATCCCCGCAACGGCGACCAGCGATGTCCCTATGGTACTAACAAGCGCGGTGATAGCGGAGAAAGACCAGGCCGCCCCGGCTACGGGGTTCAGGACAAATACCGGCACCGCGGCCGCGGCGCCGACGATCATCCACCTCTTGTCCTTCACGAAAAGGGCCTTGAGATCGAAAGCCGCGGAAAGTTTTTCCTTGAATTCGGGAGAGAGACCCATGAGCTTGTTGAGCAAAGTGGCCGCGATGAAAGCAGGGACCATCGCCCATCCGAATGAAACCCCGAAAAGCACGGTAACAGCGCCGGCTATGGAAGAGGTCATGGCGAAGACCAGCATGGACCCTCCCGCTCCCATAAGGGATCTGATGGAAAACGCTTTTTCTGGCTCTTTTTCCTCCTCAAGAGACTCTTTCTGCTGTTCCTCCTCTTCCTGTTTCTTCTGCCCCGCGTCGATCTCCTCTCCCAGCTCTATCGACTCCCGGGAAGGCGTCCTCACCTTTACGAGCGCGCCGGCGGCCTCGGAGAACTTCTCCTCATCGGCGAGTATGCCGGCTTTCCTGAGATAAAGGGAATCTTTCACCGGACGCCCCGCGCCCTTTACTTTCAGGCCTTTTTCAATGTATTCCAGGGCCATGCCGTGTTCTCCCAGCGAACGCAGGATATCGGTATATGTATCGTAAATAGAAGCGTCATCGTCGTTGAAATAAAGTGCCACGAAAGCGGCTCCCGCGGCCGCCCTGTTGGCCGAAGCGGCTTTTTCTCTCTCCCCGGATTCCCCGTACTCCTTGCCCCGCTCTCTCAACGCCCGGGCAAGAGCCGCGTAAGCCTGAGAGCTTTCGGGCCGGCGCGCGGCGTCCATCATCAACTCGATGATCCGTTCGTCTTCTTCCTCCGGCTCGGCCTTGCCCAGCCATTCGGCGCAAAGCGCCCGTATTTCCGCTTCGTCAGGTTCTCCGCCGGCTCCCGCCGGAAGCGCGTAGTCCTCCAGGACCCTTTCTTTCTCGGGTTTTTCCTCGCCCCTGAACCGGTCCATCAAAGCGGTGGCTTTCGTGTCTATCCACTTCACGGCGTTAACGCTTACGGCCCGGGGCATACCCACGAATACGGCGTTGACCACCACCGCGACAAAAGCTCCGCTAAAGAGGTAGGAAACGCCCGTAAGCAGCCCTTCTGTTATTTTACGGGCCAGAGCGTGGCCGTTAAGTTTTTTATTCGCCCACCTCATAAGGCGTGTCGTCTTAAGGTAATATTTCCTGTAGTCGGCGCGGGACCTTGCCCTTTCCATCGACAGGATGTCGGTCAATATATCAAAACTCGTTATTTTGGCCAGCAGCCGCCCGGCCCTGCCCATTTTACGGTATTTAAAGGCCATCTCCTTGTACGCGGCCGATGTTTTCCTCTCAAGCCACGCCAATAAACGCGCCGCGTAACCCGGAAGCGGGAGAACCGCCGCTTCAAACGCGGCCTCGCTTCGCGCCCCTCCGGCGATCTCGGCTCTTCCTCCGGAGAAAGATACAAGTTCCCTTGCCCCGGCCGTACCTTTTCCGGGAGGAACGAAAAATATGCCTTCGGGGGTTATCTGTATATCCCCTTCCCCGGCCCCCGTGTTCTCAAGGATATCCCGCAGGACCGGGTCGCTCAAAGCCAGCTCTATATCGCTGTCTCCCAGTGAATCCGCCATTAAACCCGCCATCTCTCCGTACTTTTCCTCCAGCTCCTTCCTCTTTTTCTCGATCTCCTCGGGGTCGTAGCCTTTAAGTTCTCCTCTTCCTTTCGACTTAAGCTGGGAAAGCGCGAGCACCGCCCTGAGGGCGTCCTTGTCTTCGGAAGAAAGGTTCCTTCCCAGGTCCCGCGCTATGACCTCTCCCCCCTCACATCTGACGAGCAGCATGACCCTGCCGTCGTAGACTCGCACATCAGCCCTTTCATCGGGAGCAAGAGCAAGATTCGCAGGCCTTCCCGTCCTTTCAAAGGACCCGGCCAGAAGCTGTGCCTGGTCCTGTCCGATAATCACCGGGTCAGCGGCGGGGTAGCCCTCTTCTCCTTCCGCCGGCGCCGCAGGCCCTTCGGTATAGAAAACCAGCTTCTGTCCCGGCGTGGCTCTTTCCCTGTCCCCTTTTGAGACCATATCCCCGAGCACCTTCTTCTCTATCGCTTCCGCCGGCGCGGAGCCGTCCTGATCTTCTTCGGAAGGCAACATAAAAGCTCCGGCGGGTACTATGACGAGATCCTTCGGCGGCAGAGGCTCTCCTCCTCCGGCGGGTCCGTATCCGGACCTCAGGTGGTCGGTATACGCCTTGTAGGCCGCCTGTTTTTCCGCGGCGTTCAGTTTGCCGGCGTCCCTGGCTTTACCGTCCGTTCCCTGGCGGGGGTTAACCTCTATAACAACCACTTCACGCCCGTCCTCGAGGACCACCACCCTCGGCTCTTCTATCCTTTCGTCAAGTTCCTCCCGGGTTTCCTTTTCGGCTTCCGGCTGTTTTTCGCCCGCGAGTATCCTGCGTATATTGGAAGATGGCATATCGTCCCGGCCCCTGCCGAACATCCGGTTGAGAAGCTGACCCTTCTCGTCGTTGACGACCTCCCGTACATGCTGGCCCTTTCTCGCCAGGGGAGCCTCGAAAACCTCGGCTGTCTCCTCCCTGAGAACTCTGCCCCTGACCTCTTCCAGGTCCTTTTCGGCGGCAACCTGGCGGGCGTAAGGAAGGTCTACTCGCCGCCGGGCCATCAAGGCTTTTATCAGTCCCCCCGCGGCGGCTCCTGCCGCGGGCCCGTAGACCGCGCCTGCCTTAGCCCCGGCCAGGGCCATCGGCCACGCTCCCACTCCCCCCAGAAAAAGGCCCGCCGTGAAACCGGCGATGCCGCCAAGGATACTTCCGGCGGCAAGGCCCACAAAAGCCCCTTCGGTAGCGCCTTCTATCCCTTCTTTGGCCACGGTCTGCCTTCTGACGGAGGAAGCCCTTCTTTCCGCGACCTCCTCTTCTTCGGAAGTGAGCTCCCGCCCCAGCTCTTCCCTGAGTTGTTCTTTTTCCCGTTTTACCATCCTCCGCCAGTGATATCTGCGGGCAAGCCCACCGTGGAGCCATCCGCCCAACGCGCCTATAGCGGCACCCGCCGCGGCGCCGAGAGGCCCAAGCACCATTCCTGCCGCGGCGCCCGCCGCGGCGCCCGATATTGCCCTGCCCGCACGGGTCTTACGCGCGCCATCCGCCTTACGAAGGGCCGACTTTACCGATCCGGCAATGGACTTCTCGGACTTTTCCTCCTGCTTCTCAATTTCCGCTTTCGGCCTGGCCTCCTGGAACTCCCCGTCAATGGCTTTCGAAAGGAAATCTGCCATCTTTACGGGCATTAGCTCTCCCATCTGGTCTATCCTGGTACTGCACCATCTCTCTACCTGTTTGACGAACTGCGCGGGCCTGAGGTGCCTCATGTTGCCCACGGCCTCGAAATACTCGTACTGCAGGAGTTCCGTGGCCGCCTGGCGGAAGGCACCCGTGAACCTTTCACCCAACAGTCTGCCCCCGAAACTGCTTTTCACGGACGCGTATTCTCCGGCGCTTACCCTGTCCCTTACACCCTCGAGGTCCTCGTGTCCGTATTCCCTGCCCTGTATAACGGCTTTCAGTACCGCCATAAAAAGAGGCGCGTTCTCTTTGTTCAGGTTTTCGGCGGTTACGACCTCTCCTTCTTTTGTCCTGACGGCCAGTTCCGAGACCATCATCTCCTCGTTCTCTCCCAGAGTCATCACCATCATGGCCCTCAGTTTCTTCAACTCTTTCTCGTCGGCTTCGGAGAACCTTTTTTCCATTTCGTCCAGCCAGGAAAGCGCCGCGTCCCGATAAGTCAGGCCTTCGATATTCTGGTTCATCAGGTCCGTCCTGTACGGAGCTATCACATCGGCGAAGTTATCGTGTACGGCAAGATCACGCATGTGATTCTCTATCCTGTGCTGCTGGCCTCTTTTGTCCAGCTCCCAGAGGGCGTCAAAATACTGTTCGTACAGCGCCCGCGCGAGCTCGTCCCTCCTGGCCCGCTCCGCGGGCGAAAGCTCTTTGCCGCTTCTCATCTTTTCGTTAAGCTCCCTGTACTCCTCGGTGTCCAGCATGAGCCTGCTCATCTTCGCCTGGTTGTTCTCGAACCCCTTGCTCGCGATCCTGGTAAAATCATCACCGTCCTCGTCTATGTCCAGGAAAAGCGTTATTTCCGCCGGGTCAGACTGCCTGGCGACACGGCCGAGCGCCTGAAGAAGATCGCCTATAGACTTGTCGCTCAGCTGCGCGAGAAGCCTGAACCCCGTTACATACCTCGTTTCCACCTGCGTACGGAACTCGTAGAATTTTCCAAGCCACCTTTTGTAATATTCCTGCTCTTCGGTATCTCCGCGGGAAGCGGCTTCCTCCAGTTTTTCCCTGAGGCGGGCCTCGAAACCCGCAAAAAAGGACTTAAGCCTGTACACGGAGGCCTCTCTTCCTTTCCCGAAGACCATCCACTCTATCTCCCCCCTTTCCGCGTAAAGGCCTTCGGCCGCCTCGTAAAGTTCACTTCCCTCGAGACGAGATATCCCGTCGATCCTATTTTTAAGTTCCCTGAGATTTTCCACGGCCTCATCGTCCAGCTCCCGCCCGTTCACCTCTTTCTTCGTTAAGGCCTCGTCTATAATCCCGGAAAGCGCCGAAAGGGCCCCCCGGAGACCGGAAACCGCTTCCGCTTCCAGTGCGGCGTCCCCGTGTTCCCTGGCTTTTTTCAGCCGTGACACCGCCTCGAGCAGATCCTTGAACTCGGCGGGGTCACTCCTGTTCTCCTCGGCGTCCATGTCCAGCAGTATCTGCCTGAAAAGCGCGGATTCGTCCCTGTGAACGGAACCGTACCGCGCCATCTCTATCGCGGAAAGCGCCTCACGCAGAGAAGATGAGGCTCGGGAAATACCCTCACGGCTTTTCTCCATGGCTTTTTCAGCTTCCCCGGCCATACCGGTTTCGGCGGCGGCATTCACTCCCCGCATCACCTCCGGAAGTTCATCCCGCAGGGCCTTTACCGCATCCAGCGCCCCCGAAAGGATCCCGGCTCCCTCTTCTGAGAGGTAAGAGGATATCCCGCTTTCGTCCGCGAGAGCTTTTTCCATCCGGGAGGAAAGCTCTGCAAGCAGGGACTGCGCTTCTTCCGCGGCCGCGAGGAAATCCCCGGAAAGCTCTCCGTCCCCTGAATATTCTGACATCCTCTCCAGAGCGTCTATAATCTCCGCCGTGAGAGAAGAGATATCGGCCATGTCCCTTCTCTCTCCTATAACATCGAGTATTTCCGTCAGGGGGCCGAACATGGAAGAGAGCTTTTTGGGATTGTCCTTGAATATGCCTATGTTCGCGAAAAACGCCTGGTAATTGGTCCCCCTGGCGCCCGCGTCGGTAAAAATGGTTATGGTGTTGTTGTCCCCGGACCTCTTCCTGGCCCTGTTCAGTTCCTCTCCTTTCAAAGCACCGTGAAGTATCTGCACCTCGATATCGGGTATGTCAAGCCCTTCGTGCTCGCGCATACGCTCGATCTCACCGTTTATTATTTTCATCATTTCCTGCGCCTGTTCGGTGTTCCTTACATAAAGAAGACTGGGTGAAAGTATGATCTTTGTCTCGCCGCCGTATTCTTCTATCCTCATGCCGTTCCTGACCCATTCCCTTAACATGGCCGCCCTGTCACCTTCGCCGTCGGCGATCAGTCTGTCGAAATCCCTGTAAACCCTGTCTATGTGAGTGGGTATGTCGACCACTCCCTTGTCGTTGCCGAGTATGTCCCTCAGTTCACCCGAAGAAGCCAGGGCGGTTCCGCTGGACCCCGCGAGTTTTACGAAGTACTCGGTCCTCGCCGGCCCCCCGCCTATCTCGGCAGTGCTGTAGCTGTCACCGTGCACTTTTACCCTCTCGTTGCCCCTGAACTCCCTCTGGTACATCTCGAGTATGGTATGCCTTCCGTTACTCAGCCTCCTGCTCCCCAGAAGGCCGCTGGCGTCGTAAAGCTTGATCTCGCCTCCCACGATACCGTAATCGATGTCCTGGCCGTGTGTCTCTATCATGTCCACGGATTTCCTGATCCAGCCGAGAGCTTCGTCGAAAGTAAACCCGTGTTCTGAAGCCAGTTCCCTGGCCTTTTTGCGCATCTCCTCCTCGCCCCTTTCGGTAAAGCTCACCCTGCCCGTAGAGAGGTCCACGGTGTAGAAATATTCTTCCTCCACATCTTCCCCGGCAACCTCTTCCTCTCCTTCCTCCAGCACCCTTCTCACCCTGCGGCCCGCGACTATACCGTTGACCCATGTATCGGCAAGTTCCACCGCGCCTCTGATAAGCTTGTATTTATTAGAGTTTGGAGATATCTCCTCGGCGGGAAGCGCTATACGGTACTGCGTGGCGGCTTCCCTCATGGAGGCGTCGATCTCGTCCGTTATCACGAACATGAACTTCCTTCCCCTCTCGATTATCTTGGTGCCCTGTTCTTCGGGGAGCTGCGTAGCCAGTTCGAAGTTGAATCCCGGGGTATCGAAGACGACCACATCGCAACCGGTGTCGCCGTCGAAATTCTCGTCGAAGATCCTGCGCATCTCCTCTTTTCTCTTCTGGGGGTCACTTTCCATCTCCAGTTCACTTTTGGCGAAAAGCCGCGAGCGTATTCCCATGAAATCCAGCACATCCTTTCTCTCCAGCCAGTCCTTTCTCGCCAGGTTCTCGTTGGATGTCTCGTTGAACATCTTGAAGCCGGTGACCACGGAGATAGCGGTAGCGACGAGGGTGAACTCGGTCTTACCCTCACCGGTCTTCAGGTTGACTATGAACCCGTCGGAAGTAAGCAGCCCCGCCAGGATCTGCACCTCGTAAAGACCGCCCGCGTATCCTTTCTTTTTCATCACGGCAAAATCGGTGTAAGCCGTGGCGCAGAACTTCTCGTACATATCAAGCTCGCCGTAAATAGCCTCCATGCTTTCTTCCGTATGATTGCCGAGTTCGTCCTTCTCCCTCATGCTCTCGGTCCGGGCAGAGAAATTATCCTTGAGCTTCGCGTATTCCTTTTCGGTTATATCCTTAAAGAAAAGGAGCCTGAGCCCCTTTCTCATACCTTCCTGCCATTCTTCGCTCTCTGTTTCCGCCTTCTGCGCCCCGCTGAGCTCTATTTGCTCTTCTCCGGCAAAGGATATTCCTTCTGCCTTCATTTTCATCTTCACTCTTCTCACCGACTCGCCGATGCCGGCCTGTTGTTCCCTCAAAGTCTTTATCTGGTCCGTGATACGCGCGATGGAATCGGTCAGCGAACGCTCCCTTTCCAGGAGAGTGTTCATTTTAGATGTTTCTATGGCCTTGCCGTCCTCGTACACTCCGGCCTCGATCCGGTTTTGCGTTTTTTCCAGCTCGCTCCGGAATTCCGCAAGCTTCTCTTCCTGCTCCTTTATCTGTCCGGCCACATCCGATCCCATAGCTTCAAGGTCCGCTACAAGGCTTTCCCCCTCTTTTTCGAGGTCCGCCAGAGCCCCGTCGATCCTCGCTTCCGCCATGACCTCGATCTTCCGACCCCATACGAGCGAAAGATCTTTTAACCATCCGGCCCATTTTTTCATCGTATGCGGCTCGAAGAAATGCACATATTCGCTGCATAGGCTGTACACCTTCATCACCTCGTTGATCACTTCCTTCATTGCCGGCGAATCCAGTTCCTCCCCCTTGAGAAGTTCTCCGACGGCTTTCACTATTTCACCCATAACCTCGGACTGTATTTCCAGCATCTCCTCCCTCGCGGTCCCCTTTTCGCGGGCGGCGGCGAGTTTCCTTTCCGCCTCGTCCAGTATCTCTCCGACTTCCGCGCCGCCTCTTTCCCTCAAGAGAGCGATTACCGAATCCAGCTGCGGAGAGAGCTTCCCGCCGAGTTCTTTCATCTTCCGCTCCTGTTCCTTCGGACCGATCTCCATACCGGTACGGAGGATCTGCTCCAGCATGGCCATCGTGCTTTCGCCCTCGGAGGGAACCTGTTCTTCGGGCGTGATCCCGTCAGCGGCGGGAGATGGCTTTTCGCCGTCTTTTTCAAGAAGGGAGGATGTCCTGTTTATCATCGACACCAGGCTCCCCTCCAGTTTGTTCTGTCCGAAAATATCCGCGGCGTCTCTCTCGAGCTCGGACCTGTTCGCCGCGAAATCGATCAGGGTCAGGGGCATATCGTCCCTCTCGAACTCCGCGCCCAGGCCGCCTTCTTCGGCGCCCAGGAGCTTTTCGGCCCTCTGCAGGTCTTCTCTTATGCCCGCTTTTTTGTCCCGAAGGAGATCTCTCACCGCCGCGGAAAGGTCTTCCCCCTGCTCTCTTGCCTCGTCGAACCTCTTTTTGACCTCCGAGAACTTCATACCGGTCGTGGCGTCCAGAAGCTCGACCAGGGCCCGCCATAGCTCAGAAAGCGCTTTTTTGTCCCCGCCTTCTGCTTTTTCCGCCAATCTTTCTATCCGGGAAAGAAGACCGTTTATCCTTGCGGCTTCCGAGGCCACGCCTTTGACTCTTCTGAGCGATTCGTTGAACCGTTCCACAGCGGAAGCCATCCATTCGCCGCTTGCCTTTGCCCGCGAAGACTCGTCCTCCATCAGCATGGACTCCATTATGGCCGATGCGATATCCTGCCGTTCCGTGTCTTTCGAATAATACGCGTCAAAGAGGGCCTTCTTCTCCTTCGCATTGAGCTCCTTCCGGTCAAGGGCGGGATCGAAACCGGCGAGGGCAAGAAGAGCCGTGCGGGCCCTTCTCCTTAGTTCGGCGTCTTCCTGCTGTGAATAATGTATGAGGATCTTTACAAGGTTTTCGCTTTCGGCAAGCTTGAGGCGGTCCATGAGGGCGGAAGCGTCTTCCGGCCTTCCCGAAAAATCGTAAAGGGCTTCCTCTACCTTGTCCTTCTCTTCTACCGGGACCCTGAAGAGCGCGGGCCTTTTCTCCCGCTTCAGCGCCCTGAGCTGTTTCTCCGTACTCCCTGTCATCGCCTTTACAGGCGATATCCTGTTCCTGAGGGCCTCTACCCTGTCCTTAAGCCGTTCCCTTGCCTCTCCCTCTTCCATGGCGGAAAGTTTTTCCTCCATGGCGGCCAGGACCTTTTCCATCCCCCCCAGGTCGTCCCTGGCGGACTGTATCGTCCTGATTATCCGGCGCAGAAGGTCCTTCTGGAACTCTTCGGAATAAGCGGCGTACCTCTCGTCCACCAGCAGCCCCGCCAGGATCTCCATCGCCTCTTCCATATCACCAAGCGATTCTTCCAGGACGGTTGCGGCTTTTCCCGGGTCAACTTCACTCAAGTCCTGCTCATCCGCCGCCTGTCCGCTTTCATCTATGATATCCTGAGCCTCACCCGCTTCTTCGGCAGCTTCTTGCTGCGCGGACATTTCTTTATCTCTTGCGGCGGCAAGCGCTTCGGGCGACATTCCGTCAATATCCATGTCACCGTATTCCCGGAGGGCAGCGTCCACTTCCTCCCGCTGCTCCGTTGACAGTTTCGCCAGGTCCCGGGCGACCTCTTCAACGAGACCTTTTTCGACCCGCTTCTCAACAGCCCAGAAATCGTAGAATTCACGCCTCGCGCGCTCCATAGCGTCCCGGATATACTGTTCCGTTTTCATGAGCCTGTCGTAGGCGGACTTCAGCTTTTCGTAAGCGGACTTCAGATCCTCGTCCGTAACTCCTTCCTGCTTACTGAGAGCGGCGTACCCCTCTAAAGCTTTGCGCAGTTCATCTTTTCTCGAACGGAGGCCTCGCATTGCCTCTTCCCTGGTGATATCAAAATGACCTTTCCAGCTCCCGGCCATCATTTTCCGGGCCTCCTCCTCTTCCATTTCCCCTGAAGGACTCTCCTCCAGAGGGGCCTTAGCGTCCTCGTCTTTCCCGTCGGACACGCGGGCGTAATCGCGGGAGAGGCCTTCGGCGACGCCGGGACCCACGGCACGGGAAGCCAGGATACCTGCCGCTACGGACCGTAACGCTTCTTCCCTGAGTTCGGCCGTTCTCCTCAAACCTTCTTTCTCAAGGATACTAAGCTGCTCTTCCCTGTTCCCGGCATCTTCAGCGATCAGGTCCTCAAGCGCTTCCCCGGACATGGAGAAAAGTTCGGCGGCCTGGAAAAGCGTGAGCCCCCTGAAAGCGGCGATGCCGAACTTCTGGGTGGTATCGGCGCTGGCGAGTATATGCGCTTCCCTCTGGCTCTTGCCTCTCTTCTTCCAGAATATCTCGCGTCCCTCGTGGTACTCCAGTTCCTCCCGCAGCTTTCTCTTTACAGCTTCACGATCGGAAAGGTCTATCTCTTCGTTGTCCACCATGACCTTTTGCGCGCCAAATTCCTCTTGCGCTCCGTCCACTCCGCTTAAAAGCTTTGCTTCGTAAACCGTATTATGTACGATGTAAAGCTTCCCGTCCTCGCCGCGGATATGGCAAGCGGCGGCCGCTTCGGCGTACCCGGGGCCCAACTGTTTCGCGAAGTCGACGCTTATCACAATGACCTCTTCGCCGTTGACAGTTTTCGTTCCTCTTTCTCCGTCGAGTGTCCCGGAGTCTATCTTCTTTTTAAGTTCGTCTTCCGCCCTTCTGGCCGCATCGGAAGTACCTCTGTACCTCCCTATAGCCTTTGCCGAGCCCCTGTCCGCCTCGATCACCGCCTCGGCCAGTTCTTCCGCTTTCAGCCTCTTCTCCGCATCGGAAAGGTCCTTCCGCATCACCAGATCGGCTATACCTTCGAGTAGATATCTCCTTCTCAGCATTTCCTCACCGATATTAATATCGCCGGCTTGCGTCCCCCTTCCGATAATAACGGCGAGGAACAGGGCCGCCGTTTCCCTGTCGGACCTTCTGGTGATGTTCTTTGAGGCGCACCATTTTTTAAACGACCCGCTGGCCATTATCTCTCGGCCCGTACGGTCAACCTCGTACTCCCTTAACAGTTCCGCCAGGAATATATCCCTTTCCGATACCCTGCTTGCCGGATCCAGCCTCCTGTCTATTACGGAAAGATCCGAAACGGTACCTATTTCGGTGTCGGAAATTACCGTGGGTAAAAGCTTTATCTCATACCCTCCGTCAGCGTTCCTTCTCACGGAAAGGTGCCTGCGGGAGATATTCATAGCCTCCGGGGCGATCTCGGGACTTCTTCCCATGGTAACTTCACCGTCTTTATCCAGAAAAAAGCGCTTTCTGAGGCTTCGTCCTCCGTGGCCCTTGGAAAACACGGTCACGCTGCCTTCGGGACCGAACATGAGCGTAAGGACATTATCCCCCACCTTAAACGCTATAAGCTTTCCGGCCCGCGCGGAGTAATTTGTCCCCCTGGTCATCTCCAGACCTTCGACAGCGGGAAGCGAATTAACCGCTCTTTCCCTGACGGTCCGGTTCATTCCCGTGTTGGTTATTGTCAGCGTACCGTCACCGTTCCGCACCAGGGTCAAGTGTTTTCTCGACACATTTGCTCCTCCCCAGTTCAGGTGAGCCCGGCCCTGGTCGGCCCTGCCTATGGTCCCGGACGCTCCGGGGAAGGAAAGGTCGAGAATGCCCAGAGAAACGAGCTCGCCGTCGGGGCCGCGGGTGAACGCTTCTACACTTCCGTCGGACCTGGTTATGATCTCTATAGACTCTTCCCCCACACTTATCCTTACGCGCGCGGACGGGTTCACCGTAATGGCGCCCTCCGTCCCCGCCGGGAACATTTCAGGGGTATTTATGTCCCGGATACCCGGAATTTCCCGCAACACGCCTGCCCGGGGCTCGGCCGGCTCTTCCTCCACTTCTTCCGGAGCTTCTTCCTCTTCCCTCGCTTCCAGTGCCCGGGTCTTCACCCCGAAACGCTTTCGGAGATAATCCTGTATGGCGGGGGACTTACTGAGATAATGTTCCCATGTCCTGACATAATCGGCGTGCCCTACATCCACTCCGCCGTACCGGGGATGACCGTCCGCGTCCGTATAGTTGAACCTGAATTCCTCCCGGTAATCCATTAAAGGCGTTGCGAGATCCCCGGCGTCCACCCATTCCTCTCTCAACCCGTGTCCGGTCAATCCGGAGACCTTCTCAACCCCGGCGAACCAGGCGGCCTTGACCGTGCGCCCGTTCTCGTCCTCGATGTCCATACTGCATATCATGTACCTGTATCTGCCGTCCCTTGAGGGATACACCTCCACATCTATCGTCCCGTAAAGCGAGGTGCCCATCCTGAACCTTCTGACGGGAGAGGAATAATCTGGTTCTATGCCCTCGCCTTCCTCGAAAGCGAGGCGGGAGGGATCCACCTTCCGCACCCTCCCGCTCATCCAGGAAGGATCGTGGAACCTGTCGGCCAGCGTATCCTTTTTAGTGGATACTCCTCCCTCGCCGACATCGTAAAGCAGCGATACTTCGGGCCTGGGCGCTTCCTCCTTGCCCTTATCTTCCATCCTGCCTCCGAATTCAGCCCACTCCCACTGGTGCCGCAGCCAGTTAGCCGTTCCCGCAAAGAGCCTGTCGGTAGTATCCCTGTCGAATTTTCTGACCCCGTTACGGGCTATCGCGTCAAGGGCGGGCTGCACTTCACCGGGGAGAGTGAGCGATTCCTGCCCCGCGTATTTATTGAAATGCCTTATACCTCCCGCTATGATGTCTTCCCTTCCCATCTCCCTGGCGGCTTTCTCGTCGGAAGCCGTATAGGTCGTGTAAAAGGGCAGATATCTCCAGACGCCGTGGGAATTGCTCCTGTAATAGGTCCTCGCGATGTACTCGTCGCCTTTTTTGACGAACCCTATTACTGCTATCCTTCCCTTTCCAATGTCGAAAGCGTTGGAAGATAAGAGCACCGTCTCGCCGTCTATATCTACCGCGTAGGAAGGAAGCATTCCGTTCTCCTCGAGCAGTTCCTTGGTAAGGGAGAGGTCCCTTTCAGGACACTCGCGTGTGACATGGATAGCCATTTTCTCAAGGAACCTGTCCCGGTTGAGTTTCACTCTCCTGGCTTCCGACACGGCGCCCGAGGCTTCCAGGGCCTTCCCGGCGTACGCCCTGAAACGCTCCTCGTAACCGAGCGCTGACCCGCTCTCGAAAAGGCGGCCTTTGAGAATACCTCCCCTCATCAGTATCTCCCTCTGCGCCTCCCTGTCTTCGGAGAGTATGTCCCCCAGGACCCCTTTTTCGGCCAGGTCCCATATCTGTGAAGTGTGATAGGCCGTGAGCCCGTCTTTTCCGAAACGCGCGGCCTGCTCGGCGCTGGCCAGGACATGTGCCACCCGGGCCGGGTCCAGGCCCAGGTCCTCCGCTATCGCCTTCACCGCGCCCGCCTGTTCACCGCTCATCCAGTAAGCCTCACGAGCTTCGTGGAAAAGGGCCTCCTCCCTGTACCGGCTGAAAGCGGGATCGGTGTTCAGGACTATGACAACGGGGTTTCCTTCCAGGCCCTCTGCCCTGAACTGGTAGGCACCCGCAGTATCTCCCAGGTCGGCCTCGACGACTATCGCGCTCGTTCCGGTACCCTCAATGGCCGTGGCGCTCCGCCCCCGGGCCATCTTTTCGAATTCGGGCCTTCTATCTTCCACTTCCCGGGCGGAAGCCGCAGCGTCCTCGTCGCCGGCGACGCTTATCCTCTTCATTCTTCCGCCTACCCGGGCCAGGACCTTCGTTTCCATTTCTTCATCCGGTTGTTCCTCGGCTATCTCCTCTTCGCTTGCCATCGCGACGAAAAGGTCCGAGGAGACATCCCCGGAGACTCTCTCCGCGGATTCTCTTGCCCTGGCGATAAATTGCCTCGCGTCGGAAGCTTTTTCTATCCCTTTTTCCATATCCAGCAGTTTCAGGATGACCGCGTCGTAACCGATATCTTCTCCTCTCATTCTCCTTTCGTTTATCTCTTTCTCCATGGCCTCAACTTCCTTGCGCATATTACCGGCCCTGAGCCATTCAATGTATCGCTGCGGCGTAAAGTTCTCTCCGTCAAAGGAATAAGGATTGGCCTTCTTCAACAGGTCGTGAAAAACCACTCCCAGGGCGTGCAGGTCAGTCTTGGCGTTATAGAAGTTGGTGGCTATGGTCTCGAAAGGAAGATAAAGAGGTGTTCCGAAAACATCTTCCCCCTCGCGCTGATAGCCATTCTTGCCCTCGGCCATCAGGGCGGATATTCCGAAATCCATGACCTTCAGGGAATACCGCTCTTCGCGCCCGTCTTTTGCCGTAAAGGAGAACTTGCCGTCTTCGTCCCTGACAAAAAGTATATTGCCGGGTTTTATGTCCCCGTGGACCACTCCGGCGGAGTGTATCTGATCCAGTATAGCGGCAAGCTCTTCCGTTATTGATACCGCCTTTTCCGGCGTTACCTGCCTCAGGAAATCATCAGAACTTAATGTGTCCTCCCCTTTCTCCATTGCTATGAAATAACGGGTGTTCCCATCGCTGTCGGTATAGGTGCCTATGTCGTAGATCTCTATGACGCCGGCCGCGCCTTTTGCCCTCAGGTATTTCATCATAAGGGCTTCCCTGATAAAACCGACAAGGGCGGCATCGCTGACGCCGGGCCCTGCCGTTATTTCCTTTACGGCGGCCTCTATCTCCCTCCCGTCTGCCCTTCGGACGACGCCCGGCCGTACGACCGCGCCTTCACCTCCCACGCCCAGTATGCCGGCGCCGATGGTGAGTTCCTTTCCGTCACGCAATACAAGCCTGGCCGAAGCGTCTTCCCCGGGGGCACCTTCGTGCCTGGCGTATACTTCCCTGCAGGCCGGGGCAAAGCGTTCTCTGTAATCGATCAGGCGTTCCGACATTTTCTCGCGGTCATCGTCCGAAAGGTCTTCCGCTTTGGTCTCTTCAATGTCGTAGGCTTCGAGTTCCTCCCGGATGTCGCCTATCATCTTCGAGATCATCGCTTCCTCGTATTCCATCGCAGTGGAATGCGCTTCTTCCATCATGGCTCTGAAACTCTCCCGGTCGGAGCGGGCGAATTCATCGAGCATGGCCACCTCGCCGCCTTCAGCCGCCCCGAGTACATTTCTGGCATATTCCATGACATGATCGCGTTCGGCCATTTCGTGCGCTATTAT
>WJMG01000020.1 GCA_014728075.1 Candidatus Omnitrophota bacterium
ACGCCGGCGTAAAAGAGCTTCTTTCGGACGAGGATGTTCTTTCCGTTATAAAGAAAATGGCAAAACAGAGGAAAGAATCCATCGAAAAGTTCAGGGAAGGCGGTCGGCAGGACCTGGTGGACAAGGAGAGCGAAGAACTTAAGATCCTGGAAGGATATCTTCCTGAAGATCTGCCCGAAGACAGGATCGCGGGCATCGTCGATGATATCATAGAGGAAATGGGCGGAGCCACGACGAAAGAAATGGGGGCCGTCATGAAAGAAGCCATGGCCCGTATAAAGGGAAGGGCCGACGGCAGGACGGTTAACAGGATAGTCAGGGAAAGATTATCCTAAAAAAGGAGAGAATTATGGGCAAAAGAATGTGTTTTATGATCTCGATTCTGATAACAGCCGCTTTCTGCTTCTCGATGAACGCTATGGCGGAGAAAAAATCCTTCAAGGAAGCCAGCGGGGACGCTGCCAGGGCAACGGTCAATTATCCGGCCAACCTGGTCAATGAGAGCGTGAATACTGTAGGTAAAGCGGTAAAAGGCACTGCCGATATGGTGGCTGATACCGGAAAAGCCGTGGGAAAAACAGTGACCGGACAGCCCGGGTCGGCCCCGGATATAGTCACGGCCCCCGTTAAAGGATCGGCCGAAACTGTCAAGAACGCCGCCGTGGATACCGTTGAGACCCCGGTAAAAGCGGGCAAAAAAACAGCCGAACAGAACAGATAACAGCAATTAACAGCACAGGCGAAGGGCCGACGGCCGCTTTAACATCAAAGAGGTTCACCGGCCCTTAGCTTTATATCCCGGAAAAAGACCGGTTCTATCCGCAAATGGAGTTTACCCTATACATAATACTTCTCTTTCTGTCCGCTTTTTTTTCCGGATCCGAAACAGCCTTTCTTTCCATAGGTAAGATACGCTTCGAACAGCTTCAGAACATGAAGACGCCATCGGCGAAGCGCGTGGTGAAACTGCTTTCCGACCCTCACAAGCTTCTCATAACGATCTTAATAGGGAATACTCTCGTGAACATCGCCGCCAGCGCCGTGATGACGGACCTGTGCTATTCCGCGTTCGGGGAAAAAGGGGTGGCGATCTCGATCTTCCTGATGACCTTCATAGTCCTGGTATTCGGGGAAGTGACCCCAAAAATGCTGGCTATCACCAGGGCGGTGAGCTTTTCTTTTTTCTCATCCCTTCCGCTTTCCCTGCTCGAAAAGGTCCTTGCCCCTTTCAGGATAGTACTGCACAAAGTAGCGAATACCATAGTCAGAGGAGCGGGTATAAATGTGATCTCCGACCGTCCCAAAATAACCGAACAGGAGATCCGATCACTTTTCCACCTCGGCAAGAAAAAGGGGATCGTAAAGGAAAAAGAAAAGGATATGATCGAAAGCATACTTGAATTCAAGGAACTGAACGCCGCGGATGTCATGACCCCCCGAATAGATATGGTGGCGCTTGACCTTACGATGGACCGCTCCGAACTCATAAGCAGGATCAAGGACGAAAAATGCTCGCGTCTACCCGTCTATATGCACACTCTCGACAATATCGTGGGCATGATCTACGCGAAGGATTTCCTTATAAACCCGGAACTTCCGGTCAAGGACCTGATAAAGAGGCCTTACTTCGTGCCCGAAAGCAAACGAATAGACGAACTGCTTAACGAAATGCAGAAACGCCACATTCACATGGCGATAGTGACGGACGAATACGGAGTAACTTCCGGGCTCGTGACAATAGAGGACATACTTGAGGAAATAGTAGGTGAAATAAGGGACGAGCACGACTTCGAGGAGCCCAACATAAAAATGATCGACCAGAAGACCCTTGAGGTAAAGGGCCAGACCCATATAGACGAGGTCAACGAGCATATCGCCGGCATAAACATAGAAACGGACGAGGTCGATACCATAGGAGGGTTCGTGACCCTCGTAATGGGAGAGATACCGCACGCGGGGGATTCCGTTGAGGTCAACGGGTATTCCCTTACGGTCAAGGATGTTTCGAAGAACAGGATAACCTCGCTGGTGATCGAGAAAAAAACAGCATGATAACCATATATACATTAACTGTACTTATCTCGCTTTTCCTGATGGCGTTTTTTACGGCTTCGGAAATGGCCTGTACGAGCGTTAACCGTATCAGGATAAAAGCCATGTCGGAGGAAGGGAACAAAAGGGCCGAACGCCTTGCGAAGTTCCTGGGGAACGAAGGCCTTTTCCTGGGTACCACGCTTGTCGGGACCAATATAATGACCGTGGTCTCGTCCGCGCTGGCTACCAGGATATTCACCGAATATTTCGACCCGTCGCTGGCTCCCGCTCTGGCAACCGCTCTGATGGTACCGGTAACGCTCATAGCGGGTGAGGTCGTGCCGAAAATGATAGCCGGCCACTATTCCACGGGTTTCGCTATGAGCGCCGTGGTGCCCTTGACGAGTTTCCTGCGCATTTTAAGACCCGTGATATTCCTGGTTAATTCTATCGCTAAGATCCTTCTTTTCCCTTTCAGGGGACAAAGAGAATCATGGGACACCAATTTCTCAAAGACAGACCTCAAAAAGATCCTTCTTACCGGCCATGAATTCGGTGAAGTAGAGGCCGACGAGGTCGAGCTTATACACAAGGTCCTCGATTTCGGCGGGAAAACGGTGGAAAAGATAATGATACCGCTTTACATGGTCTCGTCACTTAACGAGAACGAAAAGGGCGACGACCTTAAAAGGCTGGTCTCGCTCACGGGTTATTCCCGGATACCCGTTTATTCGGGGAATAAAAGGAACATAGTGGGAATAGCGAACATATACGACCTTCTCTTTAACGGGGAAGAAGACAGGGAAAGCGTCCCGGTCAAGAAATTCATGCGGGAGGTCGTTGATGTAAGGTCGGATGACGGACTTGACATAGCGCTTGCCCGCCTCAGGCACCGGAAACAGCCGATGGGTGTCGTCACCGGCACCGACGGACGGATCGTCGGTATCATCACCATAGAAGACATGCTTGAAGAGATAGTGGGAGAAATAGAGGACAGGTGATCTCATGAATCTGGTATTCGTCATACCTCTTATCGCTATATTGACCATATCGGCTTTTATCGTCAAGATAGCGACCGTTGCCCTGAACCTTACGGGCATGGACAACAAAAGGGCTTTTTTTCAGGCGCTTTCGGCTTTCACGGGTACGGGGTTCACTACCCGTGACTCCGAGCTGATCGTCACCAACGATGTCAGGCGCAAGATCATAATCATGCTGATGATACTCGGGAACGCGGGGCTCGTATCGGTGATAACTACCCTCACGCTGTCCTTTTTTACCGGAGACGGAAGCATAGCGCAGACACTGCTGAACATAACGATCATTCTACTGGCGATATTACTTCTCATAAGGTTGTCCCTTAACAAGGGGCTGGCCAGGAAATTGACGAAAAAGATCCAGAACAAGCTCGTAAAAAGCTCCACCTTCACCAAAAGGCCGGTCGAAGAGATCCTGCGCCTGGCGGAAGGTTACGGGATAGCCGAAGTCACGCTCAAGGACGATTGCGCGGACATCGGCAATACCCTTCTGGACTCGTCTTTCAGGCAGAACGACATACTTATAATCGCCATCGAAAGAGCGAACCAGGTAATACCGGCGCCTCACGCCACTGATGTCCTGAGACCCAACGACACGCTTATCTGCTACGGAAAACTTTCCAACATATCCAAGATAGCAAAGTAAACGGGTTTCTTGACAACTGGCATTTTTATGATATCTTTTATGTAAAAGCAACACGGCAGGAGGAAAAGAATGAGAAAGGTCCTGGGTGCGATATCGCTGCTTCTTCTGGTCTCTTTTCTGAGCGGCTGCGGGGAAACCGTTCACGGGATGGTGACCGATACTAAACGCATCGGAAGAGGAGTGAAAAAGATCTTCGTCAGGGATTGACATGACAGGAAAAGCAGCATCCAAGCCGGCAGCAAAGACCTGCCGGCTTATTTTTTTATGGACATATCCTCCAAACTTACAGCTATCGAAAAGGCCCTGCCGTTACTTCGCGAACACGGGTCGCGCTGTTCTCTGTGCGCGAGAAAATGCCTCGTCGACAGGTCCGCCGCGGAAGGCCATTGCCGGGCGGGAACGGGCCCCGTGGTCTATACCTACGGTCCTCATCACGGGGAGGAACCGCCCGTGTCCGGGGAGAACGGTTCCGGTACCGTATTTTTTTCCTTTTGCGGGATGGACTGTGTCTACTGTCAGAACCACAAGTTCAGCCGGACCGGCGCGGGGGAAAACGCCTCTCCGGAAAGACTGGCCGGCATGGCCCTGGAGCTGCAGGAAAAGGGCTGTCATAACATAAACCTCGTCAGCCCCACGCATTTCCTCCCGGCGATAGTACACGCGCTCGGGATAGCGTATTCAAAAGGGCTTGAACTGCCGGTCGTATACAATTCCGGCGGATACGACTCACCCGAAGTGATATCCCTGCTGAAAGGTATAGTGGATATATATCTTCTGGACATGAGATATTCCGATGATGGGAACGCCGTAAGATATTCCTCCGCCCCCGGTTACACCAGGATCTCCAGGCAAAACCTCATTGAAATGTATTCCCAGACCGGACAGCTCAGGATAACGGACGGGACAGCTTCAGGGGGGTTGATAATAAGGCTTCTCGTGCTTCCGGGGGATATCGCGGGATGCGGGGACACGCTTGAGTTCATCAGCGCTGCTCTCGGCACCGAAGTCCATCTGAGCATAATGAGCCAGTACACACCTTTGTTCAAAGCGAGGGATATACCTGTTCTGGACCGCAGGATCACCCGCCGGGAATACGACAGGGTAGTGGATAAAGCGGAACTTCTCGGATTCGTCAACGGCTGGACCCAGCCCTTTTTCGGGGATCCCGAAAAAGGACTTCTCGGCACCGACCTTGCCCTCGGAAACTGAATTTCCCGCCCCGATACTGACTTTTTATGTCCTCCTGCCCGAACGCGGGCTCGTTTTCCGAGGCAAAAATCGGATTTACGCAAAATATGAGTTGAAATACTTTTAATAATAGATATAATATCTATGCGCTGTCCGAACAATGATGTTCCGGCCGACACCGATGTCTTAATTATGGGAAACTCTTCCCGCTACATCATTTTAACAGGTTAAGGGATATATATGAATGCAAAGATAGTTTTCGAGGACGGAAGGACCTTCACCGGCCGCGCCTTCGGCGCTACCGGCAAAAGATCCTTCGGTGAGATAGTTTTCAACACGAGCATGTCCGGTTACCAGGAAATAATCACTGACCCTTCCTACAAGGGCCAGATCGTGACAATGACATACCCCCACATAGGTAATTACGGCGTGAACGATGAGGACATCGAATCCCCCGTGCCTCAGGTTGAAGGCTTCATCGTACGGGAACTCTGTGAAAACCCGAGTAATTTCCGCTCAATAATGAACCTCGACAGTTATCTGAAAGAACACGGTGTTATCGGTATAACGGATGTGGATACCCGGGCCATAACGAAGCACATCCGCAGGGAAGGCGCTATGAAGGGAGTCATAGCTCCCGGCGTGGAGGACCCCGAAAAGCTGAAGGAAGAAGTAAAGGCATTTCCGGGCCTCTCCGGACGGGACCTGGTCAAGGATGTCACCTGCCCTGAAGCTGTTGACTGGAACCGGGAGGGCAAATACAGGGTCGCCGTACTTGATTGCGGCGTAAAACACAATATTCTCAGGCATCTCGAGAAACGAGGGTGTGTTGTGAAAAGGTTCCCCGCTTCTGCTTCATCCGGGGAGATCATGGGATTTTCCCCCGACGGCATATTCCTTTCTAACGGCCCGGGGGATCCCGCCGGCGCCCCGTATGTATACGAGACCATAAAAGAGCTTCTGGGTAAAGCACCTCTTTTCGGCATATGCCTCGGGCACCAGATGCTCGGGCTTGCAATGGGAGGCAGGACCTATAAACTTAAATTCGGGCACCACGGGGGAAACCAGCCCGTTAAGGACCTGGAAACCGGAAAAGTGAGCATAACCGCCCAGAACCATTGTTTCTGCGTCGATATCGATTCCGTCCGGGACAAGGACCTGAAAATAACACACATCAACCTTAACGACGATACCGTGGAAGGCCTTGAAAGCGAGAAATTGAATTTCTTTTCCGTTCAGTTCCATCCCGAAGCGGGGCCCGGACCGAACGACGCCTGTTACCTTTTTGACAAGTTCATCGAAAACATGAAAAAGGGGAAGTAGACCGAAATGCCTAAAAGAGAAGACATAAAAAGCATTCTTATAATAGGGGCCGGCCCCATCATAATAGGGCAGGCCTGTGAATTCGATTATTCGGGCTCCCAGGCCTGTAAAGCGCTTAAACAGGAGGGGTACAAGGTCATACTCGTCAACTCCAACCCGGCCACCATAATGACCGACCCCGAGATGGCCGACAGGACCTACATAGAACCCGTGACCCCGGAAGCGGTAGAAAAGATCATAGCCGTCGAGAGGCCGGACGCCCTGCTTCCTACACTGGGCGGGCAGACCGGACTTAATACCGCCATGAAGCTTTTCGAAAACGGGGTGCTTGACAAATACAATGTCGAGATGATCGGCGCCGATGAAAAAGCCATTAAGAAAGCCGAAGACCGGGAGGACTTCAAGGCCGCCATGCAGAAGATAGGACTGGACCTTCCCAAAAGCCTTCTCGCTTACAACATGGAAGAAGCGCTTATTGCCGCCGAAAAGATCGGGTTTCCGCTTATTATCCGGCCCAGCTACACCCTGGGAGGGACCGGCGGCGGACTGGTGTACAACATGGAAGAATTCGAGAAGACGGCTGCCCTGGGTCTTCAGAACAGCATGATAAACGAGATCCTCATCGAGGAATCTATAATGGGCTGGAAAGAATACGAACTGGAGGTCATGAGGGATAAAAAAGACAATGTCGTCATAGTGTGCTCCATAGAGAATATAGACCCGATGGGCATACACACCGGCGACAGCATCACGGTAGCTCCCCAGCAGACGCTCTCAGACAGAGAATACCAGAAAATGCGCGACGCTTCGATAAACATCATCCGGGAGATCGGCGTGGAGACCGGAGGTTCCAATATACAGTTCGCGGTCGATCCCGTAACCGGACGCATGGTCGTTATAGAGATGAACCCGCGCGTTTCCAGGTCTTCGGCCCTCGCCAGTAAAGCTACCGGTTTCCCCATAGCCAAATTCGCCGCCAAACTGGCGGTCGGATATACCCTTGACGAGATCCCCAACGACATAACCAGGGAAACCCCGGCGTCGTTCGAACCGACAATAGACTATTGCGTGACCAAGATACCCCGTTTCACTTTCGAGAAGTTCAAAGGCGCCGATCCCACACTGGGCATATCCATGAAATCCGTCGGTGAGACCATGTCGATAGGAAGGAGCTTCAAGGAATCCTTTCAGAAGGGGCTCAGAGGCCTGGAGACAGGCAAAACAGGACTCGTTACTATAAAAGCCGCCGAAAAAGCAAGTGACGAGGAGCTGGAGAAAGCCATAAACAAAGCAGGCGCCGAACGCATCTTTTTCGTCAAGGAAGCCTTCGTCAGGGGATACTCCCTTGACAAGGTACAACAACTCTCGGGCATCGACCCGTGGTTCCTTCACGAAATATCCGGGATCGTTGAACACGAAAAAGAGCTCAAAAACGAATTTTCCGGCATAGACATCTCGAAGCCCGCGGAAGACGGGCTTAAAGCGTCTCTGCTGAAAGCGAAAAGAGCGGGTTTCAGCGACGCCCAGCTCGCGGCCCTCTGCGGGGCAACGGAACTGGAGTTCCGTGAGTTCCGCAAGAACTCGGGAGTAACGGCGGTCTACAAGCTCGTCGATACCTGTGCCGCCGAATTCGAGGCCTATACCCCTTACTATTATTCGACATACGAGGACGAATGCGAGGTCGTACGGTCGGACCGTAAAAAAATAATGATACTTGGAGGCGGCCCCAACAGGATAGGCCAGGGTATCGAGTTCGATTACTGCTGCTGTCACGCGTCTTTCGCCCTCAAGGAAATGGGGTTCGAGACCATCATGGTCAATTCCAACCCCGAAACCGTTTCGACGGATTACGACACTTCCGACAAACTCTACTTCGAACCGCTCACTTTCGAGGATGTGATGAACATAATCGAAAAAGAGAAACCGGACGGCGTTATCGTCCAGTTCGGCGGCCAGACCCCGCTTAACCTTTCGGAAAAGCTGAAAAAAGCCGGTGTGAATATCATAGGGACCTCTGTCGAGTCCATAGCGCTCGCGGAAGACCGCGAGAAGTTCAAAGAACTCCTGGCGAAGAACGACCTGAAACAGCCTTCCAACGATATCGCTAATTCCGCTGAAGAGGCCATGGAAAAAGCCCTGAAGATAGGCTATCCTGTGGTTGTGAGGCCCTCTTATGTGCTGGGCGGCAGGGCTATGAGGATCGTTTACGACCGCGAGTCCCTGGAAGAGTTCATGGAAGAAGCCGTTCAGGTATCTCCCGGACAACCCGTACTTCTGGACAAGTTCCTCCAGAACGCCATCGAGATCGATGTCGACGCCCTGGGAGACGGGGAAGATGTCGTAATAGGCGGCATAATGGAGCATATCGAGGAAGCGGGTGTTCATTCCGGAGATTCGGCATGCGCTCTGCCTCCGCACACCGTATCGGACGAGGTGATAGAGGAAATACGCAGAGAGACGAAGGTCCTGGCCTCCGCCCTTGACATAAAAGGCCTTATGAACATACAGTTCGCGGTGCAGGGGAAAGATGTCTATATACTCGAGGTGAACCCCCGCGCTTCCAGGACCGTTCCTTTCGTTTCCAAAACCACCGGTATTCCCATGGCCAAGCTGGCCTCCAAGATAATGGCCGGCTCAAAGATCAGGGACCTGAAAATAAAGGACCCCATGCGCGGGCTTAATTACACCAGCGTCAAAGAGTCGGTGCTTCCCTTTACGCGGTTCTCCGGGGTGGATATAATCCTGGGGCCTGAGATGATGTCAACGGGTGAGGTCATGGGTGTTTCCCGCGATTTCGGGGCCGCCTTCGGAAAGGCTCAGTCCGGCGCGGGTCAGATACTTCCGTCTTCCGGCACCGTTTTCGTCTCGGTCCAGGACTCGGACAAGCGCAACATAGTTTTCGTGGCGAAAAAACTTTACGATATGGGGTTCAAGATCGTCGCCACTTCCGGCACCGCCAAGATACTGAACAGCAACAGTATAGAAGTGGAAGCGGTCAAGAAAATGCACGAAGGGCGGCCGAATGTCATGGACCTTGTTAAGGACGGCAAAATAGACCTGATAATAAATACGCCTTCCGGAAAAGCGCCGCATAAGGACGGAGCGCTCATCCGCAGCATAGCCGTCATGAGGGGTATCCCGTGCATTACCACCCTTGCCGGAGCGCAGGCCTCCGTGAACGGAATAGAATCTTTATTAAAGAAAGAAACAGAAGTACGGTCGTTGCAGGAATATTATGCCTCACAGCTCAAAGGATAAAAAGGAATATTGCGGTGTCTTCGGCATTTTCGGCCACAAGCTTGCCGTAGAACTTACCTATCTCGGGCTTTATTCGCTTCAGCACCGCGGCGAGGAGTCCTGCGGCATAGCCGTTTCCAACGGCAGGAAGATCGAACAGCTCGCGGGCATGGGCCTTGTTTCCGATGTCTTCACGGAAACCGCCCTTAAATCCCTGAAGGGAAAGACCGCTATAGGGCATGTAAGATATTCGACTACGGGATCAAGCATATTGCGTAACGCCCAGCCTTTCGTAATAAGCCACAATAAGATCTCTTTTTCCATCGCCCATAACGGCAACCTGACCAACGCGGTGAAATTACGCAGGCGCCTCGAAAGGGAAGGCGCGATATTCCAGACAACTATGGATTCCGAGATCGTCCTTCATTTACTTGTAAGGTCAAAGAAGACTAAATTCGAGGACCGGCTCATAGATGCTCTGGGCGCCTGTGAAGGCGCTTTCACGATGCTGTTCCTTACGCCGGACAAGCTCATAGGGGTAAGGGACCCCAACGGCTTCCGGCCTTTATGCCTCGGGAAAAAGGACGGGAAATATGTCCTGGCGAGCGAAACCTGCTCTCTTGACCTTATAGACGCCGAATTCGTCAGGGATGTCGAGGCGGGTGAGATCGTGATAATCTCCCGCGACGGTCTTCGCTCGATAAAACCCTTCGAAGGGAAAAGGCTTTCGCCCTGCATATTCGAATTCATCTATTTCGCCAGGCCCGACAGCCACATTTTCGGCGACAATGTCCATAAGGCCAGAAAGAGGCTGGGACGCAAACTCGCCGAAGAACATCCCGCTGACGCGGATATAGTCATGTCGATACCCGATTCCGGGAACGACGCGGCTCTGGGATATTCCGAACAAAGCGGCATTCCTTTCGAGATAGGCATGATAAGGAACCATTACATAGGGCGCACCTTCATCCAGCCGTCACAGGAAATGCGGAAACACGGTGTAAAAATAAAGCTTAATCCGATCCGTGACGCCCTCAGGGGAAAAAAGGTCGTAGTGGTCGAGGATTCCATAGTCAGGGGCACCACCACCTGCGGCAGGATAAAAGCCATCAGGGAAGCCGGGGTCAGGGAGATCCACATGCGGATAAGCTGCCCTCCGATAAAATTCCCCTGTTTTTACGGCATTGATTTTCCCAGCAGAAAAGAGCTGATAGCCAACCAGATGAAGTCAGTGGACGAGATCGCCGCGTTCATCGGTGTCGACAGCCTGAAATACCTCAGTCACGAGGGAATGCTTGAAGCCGTCGGCCCGTGCCAGGACAGCTTCTGCAGCGCCTGCTTCTGCGGCGACTACCCGACGAAGGTCAGCAGAAAAGCGGTCAAGTCGCCTTTCGAAAAATAAGAACC
Source organism: Candidatus Omnitrophota bacterium (assembly GCA_014728075.1). Lineage (GTDB taxonomy): Bacteria > Omnitrophota > Gorgyraeia > Tantalellales > Tantalellaceae > WJMG01. The sequence continues at coordinate 10,873 of WJMG01000020.1, forward strand.
GGAAGGAAGAAAAATGGCAAAATACATCTTTATAACCGGCGGTGTCGTTTCGAGCCTGGGGAAGGGGATAGCTTCGGCCTGCATAGGCAAACTTCTCGAATGGAGCGGTTATAAGATCGCCATAATCAAATGCGATCCTTACATCAATGTCGACCCCGGCACCATGAACCCTTACCAGCACGGAGAGGTCTATGTTACCGACGACGGGGCGGAAACCGATCTTGACCTGGGGCATTATTTCCGGTACACGAACTCACCGTTGTCCCAGATAAGCAATATAACCACGGGCAAGGTCTACCAGAATGTGATAAACAAGGAAAGACGAGGTGATTTTCTCGGAGGCACGGTCCAGGTCATACCGCACATCACCAACGAGATAAAACACAATGTGCGGCAGGTAGAGAAAAAATACGATGTCGATGTGGTCATCGTCGAAATAGGCGGCACCACGGGTGATATAGAAGGGCTGCCTTTCCTCGAATCAATACGGCAGCTGAAGAACGAGCTGGGATACAGGAACGCGATCAATATACACCTTACGCTCATCCCTTTCATCAAAGCGGCCGGAGAAATAAAGACCAAGCCCACGCAGCATTCCGTGGGAAAACTCCGTGAGATAGGCATACAGCCCGAGATCCTTATTGTCAGGACCGAAAAACCCATAGACCGGGGCGCCAGGGCCAAGATAGCCCTTTTCTGCAATGTCGACCAGGAATGCGTCCTCGAGGCACGGGATGTGAAAGACATATACGAAATACCCCTGAATTTCAGGAGCAAAGGCTTTGACAGGATAATCCTGAAAAAACTGGGCCTTAAAAAGAAGGACGGGAAAAAGGCGGTCCGTAAGTGGGAAAAGGTGGTCGAAGTACGCCGTAACGCGACCGAAAAGGTAAGGATAGGCGTCGTCGGAAAGTATATAACTCTCCAGGACGCGTATAAATCCATCGACGAGGCCCTTCATCACGGCGCGGTCGGCGCGGGGCTTGACCTCGACCTCGTCAAGCTCGAATCGGACGACTTCCATAAAAAGACGAAAAAACAGCTGGACGAGGCGTTCAAGGGTATATCCGGCGTCCTGGTCCCCGGCGGATTCGGCATAAGGGGTATAGAAGGGAAGCTGGCGGCGGCAAAATACGCCAGAGAGAACGGGATCCCTTATTTCGGGATATGCCTGGGCATGCAGATCGCCGTGATCGAGTTCGCGAGGAATGTTTGTAAACTCCGCGGGGCGAACTCCACGGAATTCAGGAAAAATGTGAAATATCCCGTTATTTCCATGCTCACCGAGCAGGAGAACATCAAATGGATGGGCGGGACTATGAGGCTCGGAAAGTATAAATGCAAACTAAAAAAAGGCAGCCTCGCGCGTAAAATATACGGGAAGGATACGGTCTGGGAGAGGCACCGCCACCGTTACGAGTTCAACAGCGGGTTCAAGGAGCTTTTCCAGAAGAAAGGAATGAAAATAAGCGGAGTGCATCCCAGGGGCAGCCTCGCCGAGATCATCGAGATAAGCGGCCATCCGTGGTACCTGGCCGTCCAGTTCCATCCCGAGTTCAGATCCAAGCCGGACGCCCCGCATCCCTTATTCAGGGAATTCGTGAAAGCGGCCGGAAAGATATCGCGTAAAAAAGAAGGAAAGGCGGCTTAAAATGTCGGAAAACGATAGGGTACAAAAAGCGATGCAGCATTTCGGCCGGCTCGTTTCGGAACAGATGGAAAGGGTTGAAAGAATGAAGAAGGACGACTCCTGGACGGAATATTCGTCCTTAAGGCCCGTCAGAATAGGCGTTTGCTGGGGAGACGGTATCGGAAAGATGATATCCGTGCACGCCGAGCGTGTTCTGCGGCACATGCTGAAAGATGAGGTAGAGAACGGAAAGGTCGAATTCAGGACAATCCAGGGCCTTACCATCGAGAACAGGGCCGCGCAGAAAAAGGCAATACCCGACGATGTGCTGGAAGAGATAAAGGCATGCCATGTCATTTTAAAGGGCCCCACCACGACACCGCAGGCCGGGGACGAATGGCCGAACATAGAAAGCGCAAATGTGGCCATGAGAAGGGAGCTTGACCTCTTCGCCAATGTCAGGCCCGTAAAGGTTCCTTCCGAAGGAATAGACTGGTGTTTTTTCCGGGAGAATACTGAAGGAGCCTATGTCCTGGGCTCAAGAGGACTGGATGTTGACGACGATATCAGCATCGACTTCAAGGTCATAACGGAACAGGGCGCGGAACGGATAATACGCATGGCTTTCGAATACGCGCGGGCGAACGGCATCAAGAGGGTCACCGCCGTGACAAAAGCCAATGTGGTCAAATCCACCGACGGAAGGTTTTCCCGTGCCGCCGCGCGGATAGCGCGTGAATACGAAAAATACGGCATAGAACAGGACGAATGGTACATAGACATAATGACGGCTAAACTTCTGGACCCCGCCAGGAGAAAGGATTTCAGGGTCATGGTCCTGCCTAACCTTTACGGTGACATACTCACGGACGAAGCCGCGCAGATCCAGGGCGGGGTAGGTACAGCCGGCAGCGCCAACATCGGCAGAAGATGGGCCATGTTCGAGGCCATACACGGAAGCGCCCCCAGAATGGTAAAAGAAGGCCGGGATATTTACGCCGACCCGTCCTCCATGATCAGGGCCAGCGCCATGCTCCTCCGTCACATAGGTTTTCCCGAAAGAGCGGACAAACTGGAGATGGCCCTCGAGGTCTGCGGTCAGTTCGAACGCAAACTGAAGATAACCGGACGCGACACCGGAGCTACAGGCGAGGAGTTCACTACCTATCTTCTTGACGAGATAAACAGCGGCAGCCTCTCCTCGAAATGGAATGAATTCACTCAAAAATAACGGAAAAGATAATGTCAAAAATAGCTAACAGAGATAAAGAAGGTATCCTGGTCATCGACTTCGGGTCCCAATATGTCCAACTTATCGCCAGGAGGATACGCGAGAACAAGGTCCACTCCACTGTAGTCCCGCCGACGATATCCATCGATAGGATCAGGGAGATCAACCCTTACGGCATAATACTGTCCGGAGGCCCTTCAAGCGTTTACGACAGATCCGCTCCGTCCTTTGACCCGCGCGTACTGGAACTCGGCCTGCCGATACTTGGCATTTGCTACGGAATGCAGCTTCTGGGCAGGCTTGCCGGCGGGAACATACTCAAAAGCGGTAAACGCGAGTACGGAAGGACCGAGGTGAAATTCGACAGAAGGAACCCGCTGTTCAGGGGCATATCCCCGGCAAGCGTGACATGGATGAGCCACAGGGACAAAGTTGACGGGCTCCCCGACGGGTTCCGCGCGATCGGAAAAAGCGACAACACGAAATGCGCCGCTTTCATGAACTACAAAAAGAACATTTACGGCGTCCAGTTCCACCCCGAGGTCGTGCATACCGTGAACGGAAAGAAAATACTCAAGAATTTCCTTTTCGGGATCTGCGGCTGCAAACGCACCTGGACGATGAAATCCTTCATACAGAAAAAGATCGACGATATCACCGACCAGGTCGGGAGCCAGGATGTCATCCTGGGCCTGTCCGGTGGAGTGGATTCCACCGTAAGCGCCGTCCTTCTCCACAGGGCTCTGGGCAAAAAACTTCATTGCATCTTCGTTAATAACGGCCTTCTGCGCAAGGGTGAAGTCGACAGGGTAAAAAAACTCTTCACCCGCAACATCAAGCTGGACCTCAGGGTAGCGGAATCGGAAGACCTCTTCCTGAAGGCGCTGAAAGGAGTTACCGACCCGGAGAAAAAGAGAAAGATCATCGGCCGGACCTTCATCAAGGTGTTCGATGACAAAGCCAGGTCCATAAAGAACGCTTCGTTCCTCGCCCAGGGAACACTTTATCCGGATGTTATCGAATCCCAGACATTTTTCGGAGGTCCCAGCAAGACCATAAAGAGCCATCACAATGTCGGAGGCTTGCCGAAAAAAATGGGACTGAAGCTCGTGGAGCCCCTGAGGGACCTCTTCAAGGACGAGGTAAGGGAAGTGGGAAGAGAACTCGGCCTGGCGGACGAAATGGTCGACAGGCAGCCCTTTCCGGGGCCCGGCCTGGCGGTAAGGATCGTGGGTGAAATAACCAGGGAAAGGCTTAACATGCTGAGAGAGGCCGACTGGATAATAGTGGATGTAGCTAAACGGTCAGGCATATACCGCAAGACATGGCAGACCTTCGGAGTACTGCTTCCGGTCAAAAGCGTTGGCGTGATGGGGGACGACAGGACTTACGAGAACACCATCGCTATCCGTTCGGTGACGAGCGTCGACGGCATGACCGCCGATTGGGCGAAAGTGCCCTATCATGTACTCGGGGAAATGTCCAATAAGATCATCAACCAGGTAGAAGGCGTCAACCGGGTCGTTTTCGATGTAAGCTCAAAACCTCCCAGCACTATAGAGTGGGAGTAAGCCTTCGGGCGAGTGCACTTGAAGTTGAGAAGGTAACGGAAAGAAACATCTTACTCGTTTTGCGGTCCGGGCCGCCGGACCGTTTTCCCCGGCGGATATTCTTTGCGGCCTGCCTGCCGTAAGAACGAGTATTGTAAATACCAGAGAGGTAAAAGGGAGGCATGAAACATTACAGGATAGAAGTAAAGGATAAACCCGGGATATACGACGCGGTGGCCGAGGGACTGATGGTCGACATCAGGGACCTGGGCATACGCAGCGTGAAAGATGTGGATTACATACAGGCCTATACTTTCACCGGGACGCTGACCCGCAAAGACCTTAAGAAGATCGCCGACGAAATACTTACCGACAAGGTGTCACAGCAGCGGAACATCGCCGGGGGGTTCCCCGGCCCGGAGAAAGGACGCTCCGTGGAGATCGCGTATAACGCTGGGGTTATGGACCCTGTCGAGGAAAGCGTGCTGAAAGCGGTTAAGGATATCGGCATAAAGGGCGTGGATTCGCTCAGGACCTCTAAAAAATATATCCTGAAAGGCGCCGTTACCCGTAACGACGCCCGTGTAATAGCCGAGCGATTATTATACAACAAGGTGATACAGCATGTCGTGACCGGAAGCGAAGAAGAGAAAGAGATCAAACCTTATCGCTTTGAAAGGGTTGAAGTGGACATCCTGGGAATGGGGGACGCGGCGCTCAAAAAGCTCAGCATAAAAGGCCAGCTTTACCTCAGTCTTCCCGAAATGCGGGCCATACAGGATTATTTCCGCAAACTCGGCCGGAACCCGACCGACTGCGAGCTCGAAACGCTTGCCCAGACCTGGAGCGAACACTGCAAGCACAAGACCATGATGGGCGCCATCGACCAGGACGGCAAAAAGTTCAAGAACCTTCTTAAGGAAACCGTAATGAAGGTCACCCGGGAGCTGAAAAAGCCATGGTGCGTATCGGTCTTCAAGGATAACGCGGGGATAATAGAATTCGACCGCCGCAACAATATATGTTTCAAGGTGGAGACACATAACCATCCGTCCGCGCTGGAACCCTACGGGGGTGCTGAAACCGGTGTAGGAGGCGTAATAAGGGACCCTATGGGGACCGGGCGGGGGGCAAGGCCCATAATCAATACCGACATATTCTGTTTCGGCCTTCCGGACATGGCCGCTTCGAAAGTCCCCAGAGGAGCCCTTCATCCCAAAAGGGTCCTTAAAGGCGTGGTAAGCGGCGTCAGGGACTACGGGAACAAGATGGGCATACCAACGGTCAACGGGGCGGTATGTTTCGATGAACGATATACCGGCAATCCGCTTGTCTTTTGCGGAAATGTAGGCATCATGCCGAAAAAATACTCGACAAAAAAGGTCTCGCCCGGAGAACTCATCGTTGCCGTAGGAGGAAGGACCGGGAGGGACGGGATACACGGCGCGACCTTTTCCTCCGCCGAACTCACTCACGAATCGGAAACGGTATCGTCCACCGCCGTCCAGATAGGGAACCCCATAACCGAAAAAAAGGTCCTCGACACCCTCGTTGTCGCGAGGGACCTCGACCTTTACACCGCGATCACCGATTGCGGCGCAGGGGGATTTTCCAGCGCCGTCGGCGAAATGGGCGAGGAGACCGGGGCCGAAGTGCACCTGGACAAGGCCCCTCTTAAATACAAGGGCCTCAAGCCCTGGGAAATATGGGTCTCGGAGGCTCAGGAACGGATGGTGCTTTCCGTTAAGCCTTCCAGGCTCGAACGCCTGATGAAGATATTCGAAAGCGAGGAGGTCGAAGCCACCGTCATAGGCAAATTCACCGATACCGGGAAGCTCCGTCTGTTTTACGAGAAAAAACAGGTTGCCGAACTGGACATGGATTTTCTTCACGGAGGCCTTCCCAAAACATCCCGGAAAGCGGAATGGAAACCGGTCCGGCAGAACAAAAACTCGCTTCCCCGCAGGAAAAAGGATTACACGGGCGACCTGAAAAAGATCCTCTCCAGCTGGAATGTATGCAGCAAAGAATGGATAATCCGGCAATACGACCACGAGGTCCAGGGGGGCAGCGTACTGAAACCCCTCGTGGGCCCCGATCACGACGGCCCGGCGGACGCTTCGGTCACCCGTCCCGTCTTCAACAGCAACAGGGGAATAGCGCTTTCGAACGGTATAAACCCCCTTTACGGGGACATAGACCCTTACTGGATGGCCGCCAGCGCCATAGACGAAGCTTTGCGTCAGATAACCGCTGTAGGAGGAGACCTGTCCAGAACGGCGCTTCTGGATAACTTCTGCTGGGGAAACACCGAAAAACCGAGGCAGCTGGGCGGCCTGGTGAGAGCCTCCCGGGCATGCTACGACATGGCACGGGTTTTCAAGACACCTTTCATCTCGGGGAAAGACAGCCTGAACAACGAGTTCAATACCGGGAAAAAGACAGTTTCCATACCGCCCACGCTCCTTATCTCGGCCATATCGGTTGTCCGCGATGTCCGTAAGACCATATCTTCCGATGCCAAAAAAGCGGGAAACCTTCTCTATGTCGTCGGAAAGACCTATCAGGAACTGGGCGGATCCCATTACCATCTGGTCAACGGCAAAAAGGGAGGGGTAGTCCCGCGCGTGGATCCCGTCAGGGCTTATGATACCATGTCTAAACTCTCCGGGGCGATAACCGACGGGCTGGTCGTTTCCGCTCACGACTGTTCCGAGGGGGGAATAGCGGTAGCCGTTGCCGAAATGCTGTTCGCCGGAGGCCTGGGAGCCGACATATCCGTTAAACGGGTCCCTAGGCCGGCTTCTTTGGACCGTGACGATGTGATACTCTTTTCGGAATCCAACTCCAGGTTCATAGTGGAGATAGATCCCTCGCGGGAACAGGAGTTCCTGAAAAGGATGAAAAAGGTTCCGGCGGGTTTTCTGGGGACCATAAAGAAAAAGAAAGACCTCGTAGTGACCGGAGCCGGCGGCAAGACCGTAATAAGCTGCGGCACCGCGGCTCTTAAGAATAACTGGAAAAAACCTTTCAAAAGGCTGATGCATGAAAAACGCTAAGACACTTGTGCTGCGAACGGCCGGCACCAACTGCGACAGGGAAACGGCTTACGCTTTCGAAAAGGCCGGTTCCGTAACGGACCTTATACACATAAACCGGCTTATCGGGAAAAAGGACCTTTTGTCACGATATCACATACTCGCTATACCCGGCGGGTTCACCTACGGCGACGATGTGGCAAGCGGCAAAATACTGGCGAACGAACTGCGTTTTTCGCTGAAAGAACAGATAAACGCTTTTGTCCGCGGCGGGAAACTGATAATAGGCATATGCAACGGTTTCCAGGTACTCGTGAAAATGGGCCTTCTTCCGGGGATAACCGGAAGCCTTAATGTGGAAGCCACTCTGGGCCTGAACGATAACGGTGTTTTTACCGCGAAATGGATACACCTTAAGACAGCGCCCGAAAAGACCCACTGCGTATGGGCCAAAGGCCTGCCCGGCATATTGGACATGCCCATAGCTCACGCCGAAGGCAAATTCATACCACGCACGGGCTCGGTGCTTAAGAGGCTCCGGGACAACGGTCAGATCGTTTTCCGCTATACGGACAGTTCCGGTACGGCCGCGGGGCCTCCGTATAATCCGAACGGCTCGGTGGACGATATAGCCGGTATATGCGACCCGACCGGAAGGATACTCGGCATGATGCCGCACCCCGAAAGGCATATCACGCCTCTGCACCATCCGAACTGGCGAAGGCATAAGGGAGAGGGGGACAAACTCGGTACGGGTATGCAGATCTTCCGCAACGGTGTAAAATACATTAAGGACAATTTTTGATATACCAATACAAGGAGGGCGTGTAATGTCTGAAAATTATGAAGAAAAAAGGGAATTCTTAAGGGTTGACCTTGAAAAGCCCCTGAATTTCAAGACCCTCAAAGGCGAAAAGCTCGTGACCAGACCGGATGTCCTCTCGCGGAACATCAGCGCGTCGGGCCTCCTGCTCAGGACTTCCACTGAATCCTCCATACCTCCGTTATCTTCGATAGTATGGATAGAAGTAGACGACAAGATAATGAACATATGCGCCGAGATAGAAGAAGATCTGATAATCCACAAGAACGGGATATTCGGACGGGTAGTGAGGATAGCCGAGGGCGAGGAAGGCAAGTCGTACGATGTGGGTATCTGCTTTCTGAGAAAGAAGGACATGGCCCCCGAAGACATACAGTCTCTCATTTCCGAATAAAAAGAGGAGCTGAAATGGAAACCCTGAAAAATTTCCTTATAGGAATTATCGTAGTGGTCCTTTCCCTGATACTTCTTCCCGTAGTGCTTCTCATGTGGCCGCTCATTATAGGCATAGGATCGATAATACTGTCTCTTATGCTGGCTGTCCTTTTTGTCGTGCTTCTTTTCTACCTCATCGTACTGATAGGTTTCCTGGTCCGACAACTGGTCCGCCGAAAGGAACTGGCTCCCGACAGTGATATCGGGGAGATCGAGCAAAACCCCGGAGAAGATAAAGAAGATTAAGGCAAAGCTTGGGGCAAAGATACGGCAGGCCTGCCGTACCCGTGCCTCTGAGCTAATCGGACAACATGGATGACAGAAGATACGAAATGTATTCCCGCAGGCAGAAAAAGGAATTCGAGGATATCTGTTCAAGGTGCGGAGAATGCTGCGGCGCGAAGGACGACCCCTGCGTCAGCCTGGCGATGACGAAAGACGGAAAATACTGCTGCCGTGATTATAAGAACCGTCTGGGCCCCCGGAAGACCGTATCGGGCAAAAGCTTTACCTGCGTAACCATACGGGAACACATAAACAGCGGTACATTACGGCCCGGCTGCGCTTATCGAAACCTTAAATAAGACCCCGAAATGACACAATTCAATATAAGCAGAGAGGAAATACTGGAATACCATCTGGGCGGCAAGGTCGGGCTTGCCCTGCTTAAACGCCTGGAGAACCAGCGGGACCTGAGCCTTGCGTACACTCCCGGAGTATCCCAGGCGTGCCTCGCCATCCGTGATAACGAAAAACTCTCTTACGAACTTACTTCAAAAGGGAACCTGGTGGCCGTAGTTACGGACGGTACCGCCGTGCTCGGGCTCGGTAACATAGGGGCCCGCGCATCCATACCGGTAATGGAGGGCAAGGCGGTGCTTTTCAAGGCTTTTGCCGGAGTTGACGGCTGGCCTGTGCCCCTGGAAAATGTCTGCGGGGACGACGGCCGCACGGATGTGGAAAAATTCGTTGAAGCCGTCTCGAGCCTTGCCTGCATGTACGGGGGCATCAACCTCGAGGACATAGCCGCTCCGGCCTGTTTCGAGATAGAGGACAGGCTTGATTCACTTCTCGATATACCTGTTTTCCACGATGACCAGTGGGGTACCGCGATAATCACGCTCGCGGCGCTGGAGAACTATTGCGTACTTTCCGGAAAGGACATAAAAAAGATACGGGTCGTCATAAACGGCGCCGGCGCGGCGGGTCTGAGAATAGCGGAAATGATAAAGGCCGCCGGTGTTTCAGACTGCTGCGTATGTGACTCAAAAGGCCTGATACACACGGAAAGAAATGACGCGAACAAATACAAGAAGGCCCACGCCGTACCTTTTGACGGCAGGGCGGGTCTCGCGGAAGTCCTTTCCGGCGCGGATGTTTTTATCGGGGTTTCCGTGGCGGATTGCCTTACGGAAGAAATGGCGTCGACCATGTCGGACTTTCCCGCGGTATTCGCCATGGCCAACCCTGACCCCGAAATACGGCCTGAAGCGGCGGCAAAGGCGTTCGAGGGAAGGGAATATGTAATGGCGACCGGTCGCTCCGACTTTCCTAATCAGATCAACAATGTCCTGGGTTTCCCTTTTATCTTCAGAGGCGCTCTCGATGTCAGGGCTACTTCGATAACCATGGGCATGAAAGTAGCCGCCGCCCGGGCCCTTGCGGCCCTCGCCAGGGAAAGCTCCGTGCCCGCCGCCGTTAAGAACGCTTACGGCAAAGACTTCAGTTTCGGCCCGGATTACCTTATACCGACGCCCTTCGATCCCAGAATAAGATCCCGCGAATCCCGTGCCGTGGCGGAAGCCGCGGTTGCTGAGGGCGTCGCCGGAATAAAAAAGATACCTGCCTACCGATAATTAAACATAAAAAAGTCAGCTAATTTTCTTGAAAACATTCCTTTTTTTTATATAATTAGAACAATAAACAGTTTGTTTTAACAGGGGCTATATTATGTTTTCAAGATATTCATGCAATAAAAGATTTTTTATCATACTCATTACGGTGATCTGCTTCCTTTGTACGAACATGGCCCCCGCAAAAGCCATGCCGAACCGTAACCTGGGCCCCCAGAGCATATTCAACCCTTTATTTTACAGCGACATCGGACATAAAGCGCTTGTAAAACACTTCTATCGGTTAAGCACTATTAAAGAACCTTCCGGCGATCACGATATTTTTGCCAGCATACGGGGGATCCCTCTCAGGTTATGCTTTTCGGAAAAACTTTCACATCTTCCCGGAAAACCGGTAAAATGCGTTCTGGGCAATGATGTTTATCTCGTGATATCCGTTCCTCCCAGAGCTAATTACCCTGGCCGGGATATACTCGTTCTAACCCCTGCCGAATACTGCAACGAAGCCGCCGGGATGACAGGCGGGATCAAAACGCCCGGGGACGAACTCGAACGACTTGCCTCTACGGTCCCTGCGGCTGCCGGGACCCGTTCATTGAGCCCCGCGGACGCGGGCGCCGTCAGGCTTTTAAGTTTTCTGGGATCCGCCGGCTTCAGGGAATTGAGCCGTTCGATATACAGGCTCCTGGCGTCCGGCAGGGTCTTTCTCTCGGAAAGACCGGACGGGGCCCCTGCGGCAGAGAACACCATATGCCTGCGGGGGGAGGCCGGCCGGACCGGATACCTGCTTCTTGAAGAGGTCCTGAAAACCTCCGGGTTCGGGAACAGTGCCCTCGGAGAGGCGGAAAAGGCTTTTGAAAGGTTCATCTCCACCGGGGCGTATGACCTTGAAAGAGAATTCCCCGCGCTTTACGACCTTTTTTCTTCGGTCTTCGGTACCGGAGGCTTCACATTCCCGGACAACTCTCCGCGGGACGAACACGAAAAAGGCCCTTACGGGCCTTACTTTCAGCCGCCCATAGCTTCGGACACCGAAAGAGCCCCGGACCACAGGCTGCTTAACGCCGTTCTCAGGACCGCCATAAAACACGGCTTGACAGAGCGTGAAAGGTTCACTCCTTTCGTCCGTCCACCCGGCAGGAGGGATTTTATCGAAGTGTATTCGTACGGTCCCGTTACCTCAAGCATTCCGAACGGGCCCAGATTATGGCTCATGAACCACATAATCTGGCAGGCCATCCAGGAAGGTCTTCTGGTGGAAAAGAAAAGCGACGGTCTTTTCTTTCCGGAAGTGAAAGGGATAACCGTGTGGATACCGTCGAAAGGCACCGCCTCCGCCAATTTCAGGGAACTTTATTTCTCTTTATCCGAAAAGGCCCGCGGAGAGGTGCGAGAGGCCTTCACCGGTACGGCCAGGAAAAAAAGAGCGGTGTTCCTCAATGAGACAGGCGCCCTTTTCAAGACCAGCCTCGACGAGCTTGAAAAAGACAGCTGTTATCAGAACATGGACACCTTCACGGCCTTCACTCTTGAGAGTTCCTCTCCGAGAAAGGCCATGGACAGGCAGATAAACCGAATACTGCTTAAAAGGAGGATAGCCGCTCTCAGGCTCGGATATCCTTCCTGGGAAAGCATGCCCGCGAACGAGAAACGGGCCGCGATCAGGAACGGAAACTCTTATATGTTCAGGCATTTCGGGGACCTGTACGGCGTTTTTACCGACGAGATGCGCAGGGAAGTGGAGGAACTTTTCGCCAAAGAATGCCTCGGCGACGGAGTGCCTTTGCGGCATGTCAGCAACCTGTTCGCCGACAGCGTGGGCAGGCTCCCCAACATAAGCGGGCACGCCGGCATAAGGAATTCCCGCATACATGTAGTGAACGGCACGGGAGACCTAGACGGTCTTATCGCCCATGAAATGAGAGAAATGCTTTTCCATCAGCACTGGATAGCGGGAGTGTCCCCTTACGCCAAGTGGGAATATATTCCCGACGAAGAAAAGGACGAAATAGTCGAAAAAGCCCGTTTTATCAAGGAACGGGCTCCCGGCAAAAGGATTCTCAGAAAGGCCGACCCCGCCTATGGAGAATTCGCCGTCGAAGCCCATACGAGAGCACAGCGCTTCCATCCGGTGCTTAACAGAAAAATACGCGGGGAGCGACTTTCGGAAGGAACCGAAAAGAAGGAAGACCCGTCGGACTTTTTCCATCCGCCCGCTGCGGCGGGAGGGAAAAAAGGTCCTTACGGGGACAGCCTCCCGGCGCGGGAAAGCCCGGATATGCCTTTCTCACGGGTGAATGTGGAAAGATACGACCTCCCACTGTCCATCGCGCCCGATGGAGCCAACATCATAGATATCATCGTTTCTTCTATCAGGTCCACGCTCGGGGAGGACACGCAGTTCGTTCTGATACCCCACGGAAGCCTGCTTTACCTCAGGGATGAAAAAGAAAATATATTATGGGACCTTGTCTCCGACATGGACTTCGATATCGTGTTTTTCGAAAAGGAAGAATTGCCCCGCGGGACTTATAGGGCCATATGGCTTAACATCAACAGGGAAATGCAAAATAAAGGCCTGCGCCAAATCCCTGAGGTCGACATAAGCCTCCATCGCATCGACACGGAGAGAGAGGACCCGTTCGACGAGTACGCGCATTATTATCTGAACCTTTTCACGGAGGTCTTCGCCACTGAAAAAGCCCTGAGGGAATATGACCGATATCTCCGCGCTCCGGACCTTTTGGAGAACATCGAGGAGCATTACCGGTCACTGTCCACGCTCAGCGACGGAACGATACGGTCACAGAAACTCAATACACCGTTTTTGCGGCGGATAAAAAAACTTAAACGGCTAATACACCTCGCGTGGATGCGGCGGGACCTGACTGCCCTGGACGGTTTCATCGAGGAACTTACGGACCTTGTCTATGAAAGAAAAAGCGGACCGGACGAGAAAGAATTCGACGAAAGGCTTAAAGAGGCGGCGGGGCTCGTGACCCCGGAAAAGGGACGGAAAATGGTAGACCGCATAATCAAGATGAACAAAAAAACGGTCAAGACAGCCCTGACTTCCCTTGATAACCGGGACCGGAAGGCGCGGAAAGGGGGAGCTTCCGTCAAAAACACCTCCGCCCGCCGGGGAAGTGGACCCTCCGCGACGGCTTACGGCAAAGAACGCGCTGCGCCGCACGATATCTGGGACCTTTTGAACTTTTCCCGCACCACCATGACCGTTAAGGAAATAGCTGCCGCTCTCACGGCCGGCACTGCCGAGGTGAAAGCGCATCTGAATATCCTGAAGTCCCTTGGACTCGTCCTTTCCGGCGGCAAAAACCCCGGCGGGAACGGCGCGCCCGCTTACTCGCCGGTGATGATCGAACGCGAAGACGCGGCTGAAATAAGCCGTTCACTGGCCTCCATCGGCGCCGATGAAGGCTCGAAAATCCCATCGTCCTCCATGTCCCGGATCCTCCGGGCTACCGAGAAAAAATGGCCTCCGATCCTGCTTTCGTGGCTCTTTTCAGCGGCGCGAACGGCCCCGGCCGTGAACGGAAAGGTTTTAATAGCGGTGGAAACCTCATGGATACCGTCCTCCCAGAAGCCTTATGCCCAGAAGCTTCTGGTCGAGCTTGAACGGAACCTTCCGGAAAACTGCGCGATAATACGCGGAAGCGGCCGATCCTTCTACGGTTCGCTTTCCGATAAGATCTCCGGAGGATCTATATCCCCGGAGAATGTCGTCATACTCGGCAATGTACTCCATAAAGATAACGGCTTTTCCGAGAATATTTCAGGCCGGGGCCCTGAGGTCCCTTTTACGGCCTGGATAGACGGATCACGACTCGACGACAACTGCTATGTCCGCCTTTTCGAGATGATGTTGATAGCGGGCAGATACGCTTTTACCGGAAAATGGGACCGGCGCCGGCACCCTTTTATCGGCGTTGAAATGATAGGGCGAAGAGCGATAGTGCTCACCCCTCTTCCCGACGCAGCCCCCATCGACCCGCAGCACCTCAAGGAGATCTACAAGGCTCTTCTTAAAGCGCTCCGCTCGGCCTGACCCGAAAGCCTTAATATCATCGTTGAATTGTTATATTCGCTGTTTTAATATATAATTATACTTGAAGGGGGGGAGAGGAAATGGACCGTAATTTTACACCCGAAAAAGCTTTAAGCAAATTTCAGGAGATCCTCAAGAAGGAATTTTCCAGACGCGGTTTCGTCAAGGCCCTCTTTTTCGCCGCGCTGGCGTTACTTTCAAGAAGCTTTTTTCCGAAAAGGGTTTTTGCGCTCCCCCGGGAAACAGCCGGGCGCGCGGGAAAACGGATAAAGGCCGCTCACGACCTCGCAGTGGTAAAAGGCAAAGACCCGTACACCAACACCGAAAAAGCGGTGAACGCCCTGGGAGGGATGGGACTTTTCGTAAAACCCGGTGATGTGGTGGTGGTAAAACCCAACATAGCCTGGGACCGTACCCCTCAACAGGCCGCGAACACCGATCCCGGCGTAGTGGCGGCGCTCGTATCCATGTGCTACGCCGCCGGGGCTAAAAAGGTAAAAGTGTTCGATATAACCTGCAACAACGAACAGCGCTGCTACAGCAACAGCGGAATAGCCGAAGCGGCCAGGAACAAGGGCGCCAGTGTGTTCTTCGCCGACAGCTGGAACATCGTTAAGGCCCGATTTCCTTACCCGAGCCAGATGGAAGGCTGGCCTATCGTCAGGGACGCGGTCGAATGCGATGTCTTCATTAATGTCCCCGTCCTTAAACACCACGGGCTGACCGGACTGACGCTCTCGATGAAGAACCTGATGGGAGTGTGCGCCGGGACACGGGGGCTCATACACATCAATATAGGCCGGAAGCTGGTCGACCTTACCGATTATATCTCCCCGGACCTGACCGTGATCGACGCTTCCCGTGTGCTGGTAAGGCACGGGCCAAGCGGAGGCAGCCTCGAAGATGTGGTCGCGATGGACACGGTGATCGCCGGCACGGACCCCGTGCTCGCCGACACATACGCGTGCACGCTGGTCGACCGGGACCCGATGTCCGTACCTTACATAAAAGAGGCAGTTTCACGCAAGTTCGGATCGACCGATATTGCCGGGGCCGATATACTCAAGACAGGATAAGACCATGCGGATCTTTTCACGAAAAGCGGCATTTCTAAGAAAGCTCTCACAGGGTTTTTTCCTGCTGCTTTTCATCTACATACTGTGGTCCACGACTTACCCGCTTACCGGGGCCCTTCCTCCCGAGACCTTTTTCCGCACCAACCCGAACATCATGCTCTTTACATCACTGAGCGAGCGGCTCTGGCTGCCCGGGACCTTTTTCGCGGTGATCATGCTTCTGCTTACTCTGATACTCGGCCGTTTTTACTGCGGATGGATATGCCCGCTGGGGACCCTTATAGATATGTCGGGGAAAAGGGGGAGGAACAAGGCCGTCGTCCCTCAGAGGCTCAATTTCAGGCTTAATAAGGCCAAATACGCCGTTACGGCGCTTATCCTTCTGGCCGCGGCATTCTCACTGCAGATAGCCTGGGCGCTTGACCCTATGGCCATAGTCGGCAGGTTCGTTTCCCTGAACCTTATCCCGGCCGTAACGCTTTCCGTGGAGAAGGCCTTTATCTTCCTGGTCCGTGACATGGGATGGAGCGACCCTTTTCTTGAGGTGTACAGGCACCTGAAGAACTCTTTCCTCGGGGTCAGGGTCCATTTTTTCGCGAATTCACTTATCATCTTTTCGTTCATCGCGGCCATACTTGCCTCTGCTTTCTTCGTCAGTCGCTCCTGGTGCAGGTATTTGTGCCCCCTTGGAGCGTTATATTCGCTTTTTTCAAAAGCGCCGCTTCTGCGCCGCAAAGTAGAGAAATGCACGAATTGCGGGGCCTGCGCGTCCGTCTGCCGAATGGGCGCCATTAAGAACGACCTTTCATACGACAGCGGGGAATGCGTATTGTGCATGGACTGCGTATATTCCTGCCCGGTCGGGGGCACGCGTTTTTCTTTTCGCAAAGGGCCGGCCGCCGGAGAAGAGAACAAGGAGGGAATGGGCCGCAGGGAATTTCTCATAGTTCTGGCAGGCGCGTTCCTCTCCATAGGGCAGAGGCACAGGAAAAGGGGGGCGGGAAAAAAAGACCGGCCGGTGATACGCCCTCCCGCGGCCCTGGAGGAAGAGGACTTCACCGACAGGTGCATACGCTGCGGGAACTGTATGAAGGTATGTCCTACCAATGTCATACAACCCGCCTTCCTGGAATCCGGGGCCAGGGGCATATGGACCCCGCACCTCGTGAACAAAATAGGCTATTGTGAGTATTACTGCGATCTTTGCGGCAAAGTATGCCCGACGGAAGCCATCCCGCCCCTGCCGGTCGAAAAGAAAAAACACATCCGCCTGGGCACCGCTTATGTTATCAAGCAACGGTGCCTGGCGTGGAACGACGGTTTGAAGTGCATGGTGTGCGAAGAGCACTGCCCCGTGCCGCAGAAGGCCATCAAACAGGACATCGTGGAGATCAACGGAGAGCGGGTCAAAAGACCGGTCGTGGAGCCCACGCTCTGCATAGGCTGCGGGATCTGTGAGAACAAGTGTCCCGCCAGGCCGGGCAGAGCGATAAAAGTGGACCCGAGAACCGCCGAAAGAACGAAAGCCGGATGAAGATAGTTTCCCGGGGAAATGAAAACGAACTCTCTGTGAGCTTTATCTCCTCCGGCGGCGCGGAGGTAAGGTTTTCAGGGTATCCTTATCCCCGCGGGGCCCGTGAAGACGGGGTCCCGCTGTTCGTTTCGCGCGTCTCTCCCGCGGGCTGCCCGCCCGGCCGCTTTGACGGTCCGGAAGAACTTTTCGCGCCTTACCCGGCCGCGGCACCGATCTACATGGACTTTATCCTCAACAGGGGCTTAAGGCCCAAAAGGTCCGGCGTGGCGGCCATAACGGATAAGGACCTTATAAGAAAAGGGGATATTTCGGTA
Source organism: Candidatus Omnitrophota bacterium (assembly GCA_014728075.1). Taxonomy (GTDB): domain Bacteria; phylum Omnitrophota; class Gorgyraeia; order Tantalellales; family Tantalellaceae; genus WJMG01. Next base: position 28,423 of record WJMG01000020.1, read on the forward strand.
AGGCTCGCGGGATGCCGATGGGGGGACAGGGCTTTTTCGTATGAGATAAGCGCCGGGAACAAGACCCTGATCTACCGTGACATCGGAACGGACCCGCGCCGGGATGAAAACCCCGGCATCACTATTCTGGGAGGAAGCCCCGGATCTTCTTTTCAGGCGGAAAAGATATTGACCACCCTGGAGGAAGCGATGCGCGGCAAAAAGCGTACTGTTTTCCTCCTGCATTCCGGCAGGGACATTCAGGCAGCCACCGCGGGATTCCTGGCCTGCGAAAAAACAGGGAGTATGTTCGTTCCGGACCTTCACACTGCCTTTCTGGCTGAAACGGTAAGAAGATCACCCATGCGTACGCCTTTTCCGGGATCCTCCAGTCTCATACGGATAAAATTCTCCAGAGAACAGGCTGACGAGCTCAAAAATAAAGGCTACGGACCGCTTCTGATGTCCTACAGCCGTTACAGGACCGATCGTTTCGGCATCGAGCCGCTGAAATGCAGCGCCCTCGTGGTCACGGGTGACACCGCGATGATAACGGATCTTGCGAAAAAGACCCGCAGGGAGACCCTGCTCCTGGACTTAAGGACGGGGGAGAACACCCGGCCGCTTCCCGAAAAGATCAAGAACACTCTTAAACCCATAGACCTGCGCCCCTCTTTCCACGGTCTCCCCGGAGACCGGTCCGGTATAAGAGCGCCTGGACCCGGAAAGGAATTAGAATTGTGAACCCGCCGGGCAAGACCCGGGACGAAAAACACCGCCGATAACTGCCGCGCCTTTTCCGGGAATAACGGTATGCTGATGGACACGGCGCCCCTTCACGAAACGATCCCCCGGAAAGACCCGGCAGGAATTTTCCGGGGACTGAGGCACGGAAAAGACGGATGACTGACGGGGCGTACCGCACCGTTGTCATAAAAGCTTGCAAAATAAGGCATTTGGGGTTATATTTACCTAGATGATATGTAACCCCGCTACATCAGAGACAGCTAATAGTATTATGGAAATCGATAATGTCACTTTTACGGTCCTGGATGTGGAGACTACGGGCCTGTACCCGCATTGGGGGGACAGGATCTGCGAAATAGGGGCCCTTAAAGTCTCCCCGAAAGGCGAAAGAAAAACTTTCGAAATGCTCGTAGACCCGGAAAAGCCCGTTTCACCGGGAGCGTACGCCGTTAACAGGATATCCAGCGATATGCTCAACGGAAAACCCCGCATCGCCGAGATAATCGACGAATTCATGGATTTCATACGGGATACCGTTATAGTCGCCTATAACGCCCGGTTTGACATGGGGTTCATCGATTCCGCGCTGGGAGAGAACAGGAACCAGCTTACCGGCTACTACATTGTCGACGCGCTTCAGCTTGCGCGGAACCTTTTTCCCTCTATAGGTAAATACAATCTGTCCTCGGTAGCCCGCTACCTGGACATACGGATCCGCGACGAGCACAGGGCGATGGCGGATGTGGAGACCACCTGGGAAGTCTTCCGTAAGGAACTCGAGCTCCTGAAAGAAAAAGGCATAAAGAAGGTCAGGGATATTTCCAGTGTCTATATCGCCAACGCTACAGGCAAAGAAAGCTCCGACAGCGATATGGAGTTGCTTCTGCAGAACGCCATAGTGGACAGTACGCCTCTGAAAATACGCTACAGGTCCATATGGGACAATAAAGTGAGCGTCCGCACCATAACGCCTAAAGCCTTGAAGGAATCTTACCTCGTAGCGTACTGCCATCTACGGCAGGCCAGAAGGAATTTCCGTTTGGACTGTATCCTCCATGTGGAGGAAGACCCGTTAACTATAAGATAGAAGGAGGCACGAATGCTGCGTTCGGGAAACCCGGCACTTAAAGGCGAAATATTTTCAAGGACCTACTCCGGGGCCGGCGGCGGAACTATGACCCTTCAGGGTACCGTCAACAAGACATTCATACTTCTGCTGCTGGCGGCGCTCTCGGCCGGTTTTGTATGGTCCAACCCCGGGGCCATGATGGTTTTCACCATGCCGGCGCTTATTGTGGGTTTGATCCTTGCGGTCGTGCCCATATTCAAGAAAGAATGGGCGGGCATAACGGCTCCTTTTTACGCCCTGGTCGAAGGCGTCGTGATCGGAGGGGTTTCTTATTTTTTCGAGGCCCAGTATCCCGGTATCGTTATCAAAGCCGTTGCCTTGACCTTCGGAACGCTGTTCTGCCTTCTCATCGCTTACCGTTCCGGACTTATAAAAGCCACGGAAAATTTCAAGCTCGGGGTCATTGCGGGTACGGGCGCCGTCGCCATTTTTTATTTCATTTCCCTGATCCTCAGCTTCTTCGGGGTGAGGATGACGGTCATTTACGGCGGAGGTCCGGTGGGCATATTGTTCAGCCTGGTAGTTGTGACCATCGCCGCGCTTAACCTGGTCCTCGATTTCGACTTCATAGAGACCGGGGTCGAGAGGAAAGCCCCCGGGTTCCTTGAATGGTACTGCGCTTTCAGCCTCATAGTGACCCTGATCTGGCTTTATTTCGAGATATTACGACTCCTTTCCAAGCTACAGAGACGATAGTTTTCCCCAAAACTCTAGTTAATCCATTAAAAAGCTATTTATGCTTGATTTTATCTGTTGTTTTATATATAATAAGTTAAGCAAATAAAAGGTTATATATGAAGATCATTTCTATCCTTATAATTTTAAGTTTGATATTCCAGCCTCTGCCTTCTTTAGCGGAACAGAAGATCTCGACCCTTTCGCCATGGACAGGATTCCAAGATAGCGGCGGGCCATCTAATATCGCTATATCGCTTATCTCCCGATACATCGAAGAGAACGGTATATATGCGCGGACACTTGATGATATCCAGCGCCTTCTGTTGAATAGTAATGCGCCCGCGAAGGTCACTCTCACCCGGAGGCCCGGTGAAATAATCGTAGAGGCCGGGGAGAGCAAAGAGGCAATAAGGTTCTTTGACCCCCGATTAGCCCCATTCGTTACTCCTTTCGGGGATATCGAGCGTCTCTCGACGCGCGTGGTGAACGATTCGCTTTACATGCAGCATATCCGCAGCGAACTGGTACTAAACTCTACGAATGCGATGTTCACCGAACAGGATCACGCGTTCTGTGATCACCTTATAGAATTCGCCAGAAAAAAGATCGAGCAGACGGACGAGCTGGACCCGGGGATGCCCGTAGCCGCCATGATAGTTGACGGGAACGGTAAGATAATAACCGAATCGATACGCAAGGACCACTACTCCTCCACAAAATACGGCGTAAAAGCCCTCCACGCCGAGGTAGCGGCAGTATATGAAGCACAGGAAGCGGGATTTACTGACTGGTCCAACGCCACAATATATGTCACCATGGAATCGGGCTTCAACAGCCTTAAAGAGCTTATAACCCTTTACGGCTTCGGCAGGGTCGTTTACATCCTTCCAAAAGATCTCCGCATAGACCCGGCCGATACCGCTGACACTCCGAAAACCCTTATAAAATGCCCCGACAAAAGACTTCGAGAAAAAATGAGAGCGCTCATAAAGCAACCCGATGTTTCGGACATACCCGATATAAACGAACTTATTTACGCGGACCTTAACGGATCCGCCGACAAAAGCACCCGATCTACGGACCTTATACAACCCGAAATGTTCAAGAAATTATTTCTTCCCCATAAGATCCTTGTCTGGGAATTCAATACCCGTTACCGGAGGATGTTCTTTTCTAAAAAGAAACCCGATGAACACCCCCTTATCGTGGATAAGGAAGAAGATGGAGATAGCTCCGGGGAAAAAGAGGTTCCCCGGGTGATCCCCATACATCCCAGCATGATAAAAAGGTTCTGGAACCCGATATTCGCTGAAGAGATATCCATATCCAGATATCTGGGCCGGATGCTTATGTCCGAATTCAGAGACTTCGCGCGGGAACAGCACATGCATGAGACCGAAAAACAGTCCCGCGAAAAGAGCCTGGCGGATTTCGAAGCGATATCACCGCTGCTCGAAAAAGTCATTGACCTGCGTGAACTTAAGATACTTTACCACCTTCTTAAGCAGAGAAGAACAGAAGCTGCTCGTCAGAAGAACAATGCCGATGCCGTATTCACGGATTTCGATCATCTTATGGAAAAGATAAACCTCCCCGGCAGGGACCAGGAACTCATACGCTCTCTGAAGAACGACCACAACAGGGGTCTGCGTGAGATAAAGACCCTTTATCAGGGTATAGTATCCGACAAAGGCCTGGAAGCATCTTTTAAACGCCTTTATGACAAGTTCGCAAAACAAGAACATATACTGCTGGTAATAGACGATTATGAAAGCTTTTCCGAATTCCGATCGGATATTCTTTCGAAACAGATCCTTCCGGACGGCGCGGTGATCCAATACTACCACGACCTTTTCCCTTCGGCGGTCACCGAAAAACCCATGGTGGACATGCATATACACTCGACTTACTCAGATGGGGACACCTCGCCGGATATGCTTCTCAAGAAAACCTCGGAGATGGGGCTTTACGCGATCTCTATAACGGATCACGATACGCTCGACGCCTATCTTGATCCCGAAAACACCGACATCTTCAAACTGGCCGAAGAAGCCGGGGTTAAAGTGACAGCCGGAAGCGAAATAAGCAGTTTGTGTTATAACGACTGTTTTGATGACGGGTATTACTTTACCGACATAATCGCACTTTTCCCCAGGGGAAAAGGAGAGACCGACTCAAGCTACCGTAAAAGGCTCAAGAAAACGAACAGATACATAGAGGCTTTCCGCAGCCAGTTCCGTAAATGTATCATGTCATCGTTTTTCCGCCTTAAGACGGAATACAGGAAATTCTACGACCTTTCGGTAAAGGAAATGCTCGAGGAAGCGATCGAACGGGACACATACAACGGTTTCCATACGGAACAACTCAGCAGCTATATAGACATGGACAGGATAGAGGAAGAGGCTTACTGGATGGAAATGCTGTCCGACAAGGAATTTCGCGGAAAAATGCCCAAATGCATGGCAGATTTCATGACTCCCCTTACGCACATTGTATCCAAAGTCGGGCCTGAGAATATAACCGGGGACATCAACACTGAGGCGGTTGAAAACGCGGTCAACGAAACCCGTGAGGCCTTAAAGGAGGAAGGCCCCGAAAAACAGGAAGAAGCGGCCAGGAAGACCCTCCTGGAGACCACCGCCAAGGAACTTAACTATTATATATTGTCCAAAAAGAACCATTATTTCGGCCTGCCTGACACTACAATGACCGCCGAATCACTTGTTTCGGACGAGACTTCGCCCGGGAAGACATGGGGGCTGCTTTCAACGGAGGACATACTTTCTCTGATAAAGAAAGAAAAGGGTTACGCCATACTGGCCCACCCGGAGGGGCAATGGCGACAGATGGGTTCACGGAAATTTGAATTGTGGGTAAAAGAAATGAAAAAGGCCGGACTTTACGGCATAGAAGCTTTTTCCCGGGGACACACGGGGACCCTTTCTCTCTATTTCAACGGCCTCGCCAAACAGAACGGCCTTATTACCACAAACGGCAGTGACTTTCACGGGGAAAAAACCCCGCATGCCCGGAGGGAGCTCGCGGTAGGGTACAAAGACTCCGTGGGCAACCAGACCACCGTTGACAAAATACGAAGCCTGATATACCTTGACGAGCATAACGGCGATGCCGGAGACCTCCCCCAGATCATACCTTTTTCCACCAATAAATTCTCCGACATAATATCGACCTGGTCAGACCTTCCCAATACCGAAAGAGATATACACCTTGAATCCTCAGGACAGGACAGGACCTTAAACCTGGCGGAAGCGATAAACTCAACACCTTATCCCGAACATAAAGTTCCACATTTCAACCCGAAGAATTACAGGAAAGTATATGACCTTCAAAGAAGAATAGCCGCGGCGGACTATCCCTGGAGCGGTTCGAGCGAGGCGATGGAGGATATCCTGCGGGAAGCGTTTCCCAACGAGCATCAAACACACTTGATGAACTATGAACAGTCAAGATCTAACGACAGAAAAGGGGCAAAGCTCAATCTGATAAGAATGTTATGGACAAAACACAACGCGATAATCGGCACGGTTTCCATAGAGG
>WJMG01000021.1 GCA_014728075.1 Candidatus Omnitrophota bacterium
CACAGAAAGTTCTTATTCCGGCTTTTGTGCATCCGAAAAACTTTTTCATAGCGCCGACCGCGCCCGGCACGACACCCAGAATATGAGAAAAAGGAAAAGGCGCTCCGCAGGAAACCACCAGGATGACCTTCGCGGGTTTTCGGGCTTTCCTGACCGGGCCCATTTTCCCCCACTCGAAAAAAGGCAGACCTCTGTCCAGGAATTTTTTAGCCTCGGATGTGATATTGCTCCAGTAAACGGGCGACCCCATGACAACCACATCGGCCTCCGCCATTTTCCCGATCAGCGGAGGATGGTCATCTTCTATAACACATACACCGCGTCTATGACAGGCACAGCAACCCGTACAGGGTTCTATATCGAGATCGTACAAGGAAACTTTTTCCGTTTCACCGCCTTTATCCCGGATCCCTTTCAATATGGAATCAACCGCTGAATCGGTGGCCCCTCCTTTACGGGGCCCGGCGAGTATTCCAAGCGCTTTCATGAGTTCCTCCATTAGGGGCGTACCGCGAAACGGGCCAAGGCTCGCCGCCGCGCACCGCCTGATGTCATTGCGAGAGCATCTTCCAGAAAGTAACGGAAGGCTTCTCATCGAGAAGGGAAAGGTTCTTCTCCAGGAACTCGCTCATATGCGGCATCGTGTTCTCCCCGTTAATGCTTTCCACGCTTCCTCAGGCCTCGTAGACCATGAAGACATTAGAGTCCATCATGGAGTTCTGAAGGAAAATATTTATGCAGTTCTCCCTGGTCGCAACTTTCTTTATCATCTCCAGAAGGCTGTCCCTGAGTTTTCCGTCCTGTCCGTCTTTCGAGACAAATCTGGACAACACAACAGTTTTTTCCTCGAAAAAAGTCATTTAACTCCTTCTTGTCCCGTTTCTATCACCTTTTTACCGCGGCCAGCAAAGCGCCTATACACGCCCAGAGAATAACAGCCACGACCTTGCTCCTCATCAGGGGACAGGCACCCCCCGTGATCATGCACAGGTAATTGGCCCCTAACCCAGCAAGAGCCCCTATCGCCCCTCCTATCAGCATCCTCATGAACATAAAAAACTCCAGTTATAGATCTCTCCGGCAAGGCACCCTCCTGCGGATAATCGGACCGCTCAGAAAGCTTACCCCCGTCCCCTCGGACGATGCCTGTACCGGTAGACAACCGCCTTTTTAACCTCCGAAACTTGCTTTCAGGTCTTCCGCGGCGCTCTTGGCCTGGGCGGAAAGTTCTTCTTTTGCCTGCTCCAGCAATTGGCGTGCCTGTGGATTGTCCCTGTCGACCGTTGAAAGCACATATTGAAGAACATCAACGGCGTTCTGAAATTCATCCGAAGCCATGAAAGCCTTGGCCTGTCCGATCAGATATTCCGATTTCTCCTGCGCGGTGTCCATCGTCCCGGCTTCCTTTATGGCCGCCGAACTCGATTCCGCCTTAGGCTGCCCGCATCCGGAGATCGCCACAGCACCAACAAGTAAAACAGCGAGAACCCCTAACATTCTTTTCATAACGCCTTCTTTTGAGTGCTTTTTACCCGATAGAATCCAGGGTCACATCAAAAACCAGGTCTTTACCCGCAAGGGGGTGATTACCGTCCACTTTTATCGACTCTTCCTTAAGCTCCACTATGGTGACCACGAACTCTTTACCGTCCGGCGTCGACATACCAAGCTGTCCTCCCAGTTCGAGCTTGATATCCGGCGGAAGCTGTTCCTTGGAAACCTCTATTACCATCTCATCCCTGCGGGGTCCGTATCCTTCGGCACTGGGTACATTAATTGTCCTGGTTTCATTCTCTTCCATACCTTCTATAGCTTTTTCAAAACCGGGTATCACCTTGCCCGAACCCAGGACGAATTCAAGAGGGTCCCTGCCCTCGGAAGAATCGAAGACCTGTCCGTCATTCAGTTTGCCGGTGTAATGCACCTTCACCTTGTCGCCTTTTTTCGCTTTTCCCATGATGTCCTCCTTTTGTTCTTTACTAACATTGTACGCCTAACGGGTAGTATTATCAAACTTTATATTACAAGGACCGGGATGCGGCTGTTTTCACGAACATTCATCTGCGGCTGAAGTAATTTTCCATCTCACATCTCATGCATATGTTCTTCAGCCAGAAAAGCGTGACCGCCGCCGCGATAAAGTTCCCCGCGGTGATGCCTATGAAGACGCCCTTGTACCCGAGCAGCCTTGAACCGGTATATGCGAGGGGTATATACAGAAGGAACATCCTTATCAGATTCAGAACCGTAGCCCTGATCGGCATATTCACGGCATTGAGCATGGCTATAGATATCATGCAGGTCCCCCGGGCGCCGTACCCGAAAGAATTCAAGACGAGAAAGGTATATATCCCGGTTACGACATAAGGTTCCCGGCTGAAGATACCGCCCAGGCTCCTTCCTGCCAGGAGAAAAAAGAAAAACGCTAATGCTCCGTAAACTACCGAAAAGATCATGCTTTTCCTCTGCGCCTCATGCACCCTTTCTATCTCACCGGCGCCCCAGTTCTGTCCGAAAAAAGGAACAAGCGCCGTCATCATTGAAAAGTATAACATCAGGACAAGTGACTCTATCCTGGTCCCCACCCCTACCGCGGCCACGGCTCCGGGGCCGTATACCGAGATTATCCTCGTGATAACACCCGTCGTGACCGCGAAAAGTATGTTGGTCATTGAAGCGGGCAGCCCCACATATAACAGTTCCCTGCACGAATGCATCATTTCCCTGAAAGCGGGGATAACGGACGAAAGCATCCTTTTCTTGAAATGAAGGACATATATAGCGAATATTAGAGTGAGGGCGCGGGAGGTTACGGTGGCGAGCGCCGCGCCCGCGAGTTCCAGGCGCGGGAACCCGAACAGACCGAAGATCATTACGGGGTCCAGGACCGCGTTCAGCACGGAAGCCACGGCCATTACCATTCCGGGAAGAAAGGTATCTCCCGAAGCGCGGATCGCGTTATTGCCGGTTATAGGGACCACGATAAAACCCACGCCCAGGTACCAGACCGTCATATATTCCCTTATAAGCCTGTACATCCCGGGAGTCGCTCCCATAGCTTTGAATACATACCTCATCGAAAGAAGCCCTATCGCCGAAAAAGCGGCGCCGAGCACCAGGGCGAGAATGACGCTGTCGGTGGTTATCCTCTGCACCCTTTTAATGTCCCCCTGCCCTATCACCCTTGATATGAGCGAAGCCGCGCCCGTACCCAGGCCCAGAGCTATACTTATTACGACCATCACGACAGGAAAAGTGAAGGTCATGGCCGCCAGATGGCGGGTCCCCAGCCTGGAAACGAAAAAAGCGTCCACCAGGTTGAAAGCCATCATCGAGAACATTCCCAGGACCATGGGAGCGGTCAGCGAGATCATCTTCCCGACTACAGGGCCTTTAGTAAGATCGTTGGATTTGACCATAGGATATAAGGATAGACTATATGCATAAGCAGGTCAAGGGGATTCGGCGGAACGGACGGTGCCCGGGTATCGCCCTTCGGCGGGCCGGAGGCGCCAGGCCAGGGCTAGAGGTATATTGGCTTTAAGATATCAGCCTCTTAAGTGTCCGAGGGTCAAAGTATCAGAGCGTCAAAGAAAACCCCCGCAAGCGGCCCGGACTTACTCTGACACTGTAATACCGGCGAGACGAAGCCGACCGATGACACTTTGGGACTTTACTTGTTTGCCGGAACACCGGTGATCTGGCAGATGAAAGAGGCTAAAGGCGAAAGGCTACAGGTCCAGGTAAGCACCGCGCATCGCGTACTGCGGTCCGCGCGAACCGATATGGACATGGATGGCTTGCTGTGCCTTGTGATTTTTTCCTTTCGACCTGTTCACCGGTACGCCGGCGCACCGGTGAACGGGCGCAGTGCCCACCGGTCAAAAATGTAATACATTTGTCTTAAACCATGGATCGAGCGGATCATTGTCTGATATCATATATCCGTCAAGCATCCAACAAGTCCAAAGGAGGAATGTATGTACCTAAGCTATAACGATAACGGCAAGGACAGGCATATCGTAAAGAGCATAGCCGGCACCGATGTAAAAGTCACCTATGAAAAACTCGAACCCGGATCAGTGACCGACCATTCAGACCCGATGGAACACATGGGACGCGTTATATCCGGGGAAGTGGAACTTGTAGTGAACGACGCATCAAAAGTGTACCATTCAGGAGAAACATACAGGATACCGGTCAATTCGCGCTGTTTCTTTAAAGTTGTATCGGAAGTCCCCGCGGAAATAATGGACATAATTAGCTGATACCGAAAGACCCGGCTTTTACTGTCTGAAGTCCCGTCAGTCGAAAAGGTATAGATAGTTCCCGTACCCTTCTTTTTCCATATCTTCACGGGGAATAAACCTCAAAGCCGCCGAATTTATACAGTAACGGTTCCCAGACGGCCCGGGCCCGTCCGGGAAAACATGGCCCAGGTGGGAATCCGCTTCCTTGCTCCTGACCTCGGTCCTGACCATGGAAAGCGAACGGTCTTCCTTCTTAATTATATTTTCGGGATCAACGGGTTTTGTGAAACTGGGCCATCCCGTACCCGACTTGAACTTGTCCTTTGAGCTGAAAAGCACTTCTCCGGACACTATATCAACATATATACCTTCACGGTCGTTATCCCAGTATTCATTGTCGAAGGGCTTTTCCGTACCGCAATTTTGAGTCACCTCGTACTGGAGAGGTGTGAGTTTTCCCCTTAAACCTTTCTCGCGGCTTACCGTTTCTTTTTCCGCTTCCTCCATTTTACGGATGTAAGGCCCTCTTCCGGAGCCTTCCTTGTAACGGGAATACCTTTCCGGGTTCTTTTTATAATAGTCCTGGTGGTATTCCTCGGCTTCGTAGAATTTTCCCGCCGGCAGCACCGGGGTCGCAACGGGCGCGTCGTATTTTCCGGAAGCGTCAAGCTCGGCGACGAACCTCACGGCCTGCTCTTTCTGGTCCTGATCGTAGTAGAACACCGCTGTCCTGTACTGGGCTCCCCTGTCGGCGAACTGCCCCCCCGCATCCGTAGGGTCTATACTGCCGAAAAAAGCCTTGAGTATCCGAGAATAAGAAACTCTCGACGGATCGTAAACCACCAGGACCGCCTCGAAATGGCCGGTATTCCCGGTTGAGACCTTCTCGTATTCCGCCGTTCCCGGCGACCCTCCGGTATATCCCGAGACGACGCTTAAAACGCCGTCGATGTTCTCGAAAACAGGTTCCATGCACCAGAAACATCCGCCCGCGAACATCGCCTTCTTTTTTTCCATCACATCCCCCTTTGAAGCGGAACATCCCGCCCCGGCCAAAAGGGCACAAACGGCTAAGGTCGCCAATTTTAGCTGGAAAGAGCTCAAAATTTCCTTCCTTTGCCTGAATTCTGTATATGCATCAGCTTTTCGGGATAAGGATCGAAAAAGGTCTGCTCCGCCAGATAGCCCTCATCAAAACGCACTATATAGGATTTCAGCAGCTTAAGAGGCACGCTTAAGGGAACCTGTTCCCTGCGGTATTCCTCAAGAGTGTTAAGAAAGAACTTCTTCTCTTCTTTGGAAAGCGCTTTGGAGAAATACCCCATCGCGTGCATCATGACATTTATGTTCGCCGTATACCTGGCCACGCCCGATAAAGCCCTGAAAAAGTGCCGTTCATATTCGTTAAAGACCGTTGAGACATCTTTCTTTTCATGGTTGGCCACTATCCTTCCCAGGACCTTTAATTCACTCTGGTTATATGCCATGAGAAGAAGCTTGTTCTCCGCGTGGAATTCCACAAGAGCCTTCATCCGCAGGGCCTTTCGGATCTGCCTGAACTTAGCGGAAGCGAAAATCTTTGTAAGAAAATTTTCCCGGAGAGGACGGTTCTTCAGCCTGCCTTCGGTCTCGACGGCAAGGAACGGGAACCTGCTCTTGACTTCAGCGCCGAAAAAACCGTCCGTTTTGCCGATAGTCCCGCTGGGTTCCAGGCCGGGATAGACCTTTACATCTTTCAGTCCGCATGAAGGCGACCGGTCCTTTAGGATAAAACCGTCCACTTCGCCTATACCGTCCAGAAAGTTGGAAGCGAAACCTTTCATGTCATCGGTCACATCCCTTCCCGTATCAAGCTGCATAAGTTTATATTCCCTGTCCCTGAGCACTATCCTTATGGGGTCCCTCGGGACCCCCAATCCTATCTCGACCTCGGGACAGGTATTGACATACGAAACGAACGGATCGAGCTCGTCCACGAATTTATCGGGCATCGAAAGCCCGTTCCATCTGCAGGCGGCAAAACCCAGACATTTGCTCGCGAATATCCTCGGTTTGATATCGTTCATGGCCATCCCCTTTTTACCGGTCGTCAGCCGGGAGAACGCCCCGCGGGAAGGGCGACGGCGCTTCTTGGCCGGCGTGATCTCCGGCTCCCGGGCTACTGCTTCCGGATAGTAACATCATAGTCCACCTGTGTCTTCCTGGGCTGGGACTTCAGCCATAACTCTTTCTGCCGGTACCATTCTTCTTCGTCCGCGTACCATTTCTCCAGATAAGTCCCGTCGTTGTTATAGACAAGATAGTACGGCACCATCCCTTTTGACGGCTGGTAAAGTTCGTACCTGCAGACCATCTTCTGGTTCACGAACTGGGTATCCACAGGCTGTTCCATTATATCTTCCACTTCCTGCCTGGACATGCCGACCCTGAGTTCGTTGGTCTTTTTCGCCATCTTAATGCCCGCGCATCCGCATGCGAGCAAAAGCGAAAAGCACAACAGCAGGCTCATCGTTCTTTTCATAAGTTCTCCTATCGGTCCATCAGGGCCTGGCAGCGCCTACCCTCTGTTCGTTATACCTTTTAAAAATATCTATAGCCAGGATCCTCGGGGTCCTGGCGTATATCCGGCCGTAGCTCTCCTCCCGGGTCATCTTGAAAGGTTTACGGGTGACCTGCGTAACGGCGTCCAGAAGGACCTTGCCGCCGGGACCGGCGTTCCTGATAACATACTCGATCCTCATACGGGCGTATTTTTTCATCCCGCTCGTAGCCACATCCACGGCCAGGGCGCCTGCGCCGTACACATTGGTTATAGGCGCCTTCTTCATGTATATATATTCTATTATCTTCCCCTCAAAAACAAGATCCGCCTGGCTCTTGTCCTCTACCACATTGAAAGCGGGCTGTCTTCTTCCGGCGAAAAATTCTTTGATTATCCCGGTGACCTTCCCGGCGCTAACCTCCTGATCGGCAGAATCGTTGGACAGCTCTTCAACATAAATGTTCCACGGGCCGTCGCTCTTTACGACCTGCTTCCAGCTGTGCGCTTCTTTTGCTTCAGCGCCGGGCTGGGCCGAAAAACAGACCGCAAGGGCCAGTACTGACGAAACGAGCGCGTTCGATCTCTTCATAGCGTCCTCCTTGATCTTTGGGTTCCGGGACAAGCCCCTCCAAAAACTTAAAAGTTATGTGAAACAACCGCCTTGGGGCCCCGCAACGATAATTTTGTCTCACTTCCCTGGTCGGCGGGGTCATCCTCGTTCTTTTCCCTCTCGTGGAGCACGATGGAACAACCGCCGCACAATGTGACCACCAGGAATAAAAAGATAAATTTACGCATATATCCTTTTCTTCCTTATCCCGCTTCCGTAACGGGCTTATTTTCTCTTTAAAAAAGCTTTGCCGAGCGGTTCGAGCCGCTTGTCCCTTATTGGGAAAAGAGAGGTCTCCTTAACGAAACCTATATCTTCCACGGTATAGAACGCATGGGGGTTATACCTTTTCACCACTTCCAGAAGATGCCTTATGTTGGCTCTTCTGGTCACCGTAAAAAGAACATTAACCGGGCCCTCGGCCCCTCTTCCGGCCACGCTTGTCACTCCATACCCTTCCGACCTCAATGCCTGAGCCAGCTTGTCGGCGTCAGAGGCCGTAACTATCCTTACCGCCCTGTTACCTATCTGGATAAAGTTCTCTATGGATATTCCCACATAATTACCCATACCGAACCCGGCGGCATAGGCTATGTAGTGAAGGGGGCTGTTAAGGTTCCTCATTATCTGACCGATAGCGACAAGCCAGATCAGGACCTCGAAGAACCCGAGTGCCGAAGCCGTGGCCTTTATCCCCCGGGAAACGAATATTATCCGCAGGGTCCCCAGGCTCACATCCGCTATTCTGATAAAGAAGATCAGCAGCGGCACTATGATATATCCGATAACATCGAGATCCATAAGAACATCAACTTGTTATTTGGACTTTATGACCTTTTGAGCATTACCGCTATGTCTTCCTTTATTGCCTCAAGATCCTCTTCGTGCTCGATCTCGTCCTCCAGTATCTTGAGCGCCATATCGAAGGTAACATGGTCCTTGTCCCTGGTATGGTCCATTATCTTTTTATAGACGCCTATAGCGCACTGCTCCCCTTTTATATTCTGGTCAAGTATCTTTCTGACATCGGGATCTTCCGGCTTATCGTATCCGCAGTTGGTCAGCCCCTGCCATTCTTTCGGGTCCAGCACAGGTGTGCCTCCGAGCTGGATGATCCTGTCTGCTACGAGCCCGGCGTGCCTGAGCTCGTCCGCCGCGTGCTGGGTAAGTTCAGCCACCACGGCTTCGCGGGGAACACCCACCGCTACTTTCGCGCCGATCCAGTACTGGTAATACGCCAGCCACTCGTCGGCAAGAGCACGGTTGAGCATATCGATAAGTCCCCCGATATCTACCCCGAATTCCTCCAGGATGGCCCTGCCTTTTGTACCCATGAACGACCTCCTTTGTTTTACCGTACGCTGAACCTTCAAATACAAACGGAAAAGCGGGAGATCAATTATCCCCGCCCGCCCGATAACTTGAACCTGTCAAATGCGTCAGTTCCTGCTGTTCTTCTCTGAAACTTCAAGAGAATAATCACTGTTACAGAAAAGAATTATATCCGCGTTATCCCTGCCCGAAGTCCCGTACCTGAGAAATTCCCTTACATTACTGCCAAAAAAAGTAGCGAGCGCCTTCTGCAGAGTATATCCTTTTTCTTTTATATCCCTGGTGAGTCTTGTGTTCAGCTGTGTAGAGAACGCCGCGTCTATGTAAACTGAAAAATCGA
The DNA here is from genome assembly GCA_014728075.1 of Candidatus Omnitrophota bacterium. Lineage (GTDB taxonomy): Bacteria > Omnitrophota > Gorgyraeia > Tantalellales > Tantalellaceae > WJMG01. The sequence continues at coordinate 9,075 of WJMG01000021.1, forward strand.
TTATTTCCATGAAGCGTTCATAAGTGGATATCTCCCCGTCTATTATATTAAATCTGGCGGGCTGATAGGCCTCGGTGAGATCTATACCTCCGCGACGGGGGTCGTAGATCGGCTTGAAAAATATACGCTTATTCTTTATATCCTCTATATGCCAGTGGACCAGGTCCATCTCGTTAGCTTCGGGATGCGGTCCGTAAATACCTTTGGCCCTCCTGGATTCGCGTTCGGTCTTGTAATCGTCCAGTTTGAGGACCTCCGCGTGCCTCAGAACATCAGCGAGAGCCCTGCTGAATGTTGATTTCCCCGTGCCTCCGGGCCCGCCTACGGCTACGAGCACGGTGTCCCCGTTTGTCCCGAACCGCTCAAGTATCACATCGCGGACTTCCCTGACGACATCACCGTTAAGTTCTTTCCACCGGTCCATTCCCCGGGGCCCTTTCGCTTTGATCGGCAAAACAATGACAAATACCGCAGGAATCCTGTTCAAATACACTCTTTGCGCAGGTGATAGCTATCTCAGGTATCCTGTTCCTCACACGGTTCTTCCCGTTCGGTGGGCCTGGCGTGTTCCGGGTCGCCGGACGCCGTATCGCAGGGGGGCTTGGGAAACACTTCCTCCATTCCTTCCCCGCAGCATTCGGGTATCCCCTTTTTGACCTCATCGGGGTCTATCAGGACCGTATTACCGCAATTGGAACACCTGTACTTTATTTTTCCTTCCATATTACCTCCCGGATTCACTGTGAAGGGTCTATATTACAATATGCCTAACGGAACCTATTATAGCATGAAGACATTGAAGGGCCAAAGACATTCGAAGGTCGTCGCACGAAAAGCGGCGGCGGGCCAGACCGATCCTGCCGGGTCCGGCGCCCGCGAGAAGGGAGTAAGGAACAACCTGCCTGAGCTTTTAAACCGGTCTTACTCTTCTCTGGAATACTTGTACCACGCGCAGTCCGAACAGTTATCCACGCGGTCGTTTATACAGGGTCTCAGACCGGTCCTGTTGAAACACTTTTGCTTGTCCGGGTCCATATTAAGAAAAACATCACATTCTTTTCTGATACTCTCGGGACAATTCCAGAAATACCAGCATGTGCCGTGCCGGCGGGCAACTCTACCCGTACCCATGGCATTCACCTCCGAAAACAACACCGTTGTTATTTTCATTCACGGCACGCCTTTGTGCCGCTCCTCCGCCGCCCCATCCCCGGGGCGATGGCGGGCTTCCCGCCTATACGATGAACAGGCTTTTGGAAGAAAAATTCGGTTCGCTTGTAACATTTATCCCGAGCTTACGCAGTCCCGCTTCGTCACCCGGCGTGGGCATGTGCGTAAGATGAGCTTCGCACCCTCTAAGCTCCTTCAGCTTGTCCACTGCCGCCGCCGCGCTGTTATCTGAGGCCGCGCAGATACTCAAGGCTATGAGCGTTTCCTCGAGATCGAGGCTCACGCTGCCTTTATTCGCCAGGCCCTGTTTCATATCCCTTATAGAACCTATGACTTCCGGTGACAGCAAATGGACCTTGTAAGGTATTCCGGCCAATTCTTTAGAGGCGTTAAGCACCAGGCTTGATGAAGCGTGCATTATATCCGAATTATGCCCCTTTACTATCCTGCCCGAGGGAAGCTTTATCGCCGCGCCGCAGTAGATCCCCTCGTGGCCCTTTCCCATATCCTTTGATTCCCTGGCGGAATCCCTCGCCGGTCCGACCACATCCCTGTCTTCGGGCACGGAACCCACCTCTTCGAGGAGAAGCTGGACCCTTTCAACGGTCTCCCTGTCGACGAAACCCATCGCGTATTCGCAGGAGTACCTGAAATATCTCCTTATTATTTCCTGCCTTGAAGCTTCACGCACGGCCCCGTCATCCGTTATACCGGATCCCGCGCAGTTCACCCCCATATCCGTAGGAGACCTGTACGCGGTGTCCTCTCCCTTTATCTTCTCCAGTATCCTTCTGAGAAGAGGAAAGGCATCCACATCCCTGTTGTAATTGATGGCCGTCTCGCCGCAGGCTTCCAGATGGAACGGATCTATCATGTTGAAATCCTTGAGTTCCGCGGTAGCCGCCTCGTAAGCGGTGTTAACCGTATGTTTCAAGGGCAGGTTCCATATAGGAAATGTCTCGAACTTGGCGTATCCCGCGTTGACGCCGCGTTTATTCTCGTGATAGACCTGGGAAAGGCTGGTAGCGAGCTTGCCGCTGCCCGGTCCGGGGCCGGTAACGACGACTAAAGGCTTTGTCGTTTCGATGTAATCGTTCGCGCCGTAACCTTCTTCGCTGACTATAAGATCGACATCCGTCGGATAACCCTTGGTATACCTGTGGGTATAAACTTTTATACCTCTCCTCTCAAGCTTGTTCTTGAAGACCTTCGCGGAAGGCTGGTTCTCGAAACGGGTTATGACCACCCCCGCGAGGCTCAATCCCCTCTTCCTGAACTCGTCTATCAGCCTGAGAGCGTCGGCGTCGTAAGTTATCCCGAAATCGGCGCGCATCTTCTTTTTTTCTATGTCTCCCGCGTAGATACATAGTATTATTTCCGCCTTGTCCGCAAGTTTCTGCAGAAGCTGCATTTTAACATCGGGGGCGAAACCGGGCAGTATACGCGCGGCGTGGTAATCGTAGACTATCTTTCCTCCGAATTCCAGGTAAAGCTTATCATCGTACTGCTCGACCCTTTCAAGTATGGCACGGGTCTGTTCCTCAAGATATTTCGCGTTGTCGAAACCTTTTTTAGATGATCCCGTCGCTGTCGCCTTCTCTGCCGTTTCCATATTTCTCCTTTTCAGACCGTCCTTATTGACGAGGCCGCCGTTTCTCGGGCCGGGGCTTTCCCGGCGGACGGACACCGGCCTGTCCAGCAATAGGTGCACAGCCTCTCCTCGGGAAGTCCTACGGCCTCCACCATATCCTCCAGAGTCTGGTATCTGAGAGTGGTAACATCTATATCCTTCCTTATCCACTCGATCATACGGGCGTATTTGTCGGTCGTATGGTCTACATATTCCGAAACATCCTCTATGTCATGACCCTCGATATCCCGTATGGCCTTCCTCGCCGCAAGTTCGTCTATGCTCCTGGTCGACAGGCAGAACCTGCAGGGGAACATAAGAGGCGGACATGCGGGCCTGGCGTGGACCTCTTTCGCCCCCGCGTTCCAGAGCTTTCTGACGGTAAAATTCTTTAGCTGCGTACCGCGGACAATGGAATCCTCACATATCACTATACGGTTTCCTTCTATCACATCTTTTATGGGTATAAGCTTCATAGTAGCTACGAGGTCCCGTGTTTCCTGAGAAGGAGGGGTATAACTCCTTCCGTACCCGGGAGTGTATTTGACAAGAGGCCTTCTCAACGGCTTACCCGATTCCTGCGCGTACCCCAAGGCGTGGCCCATCCCGGAATCCGGTATTCCGGCCACGACATCCACCTCGATATCCTTGTCGTGGCGGGCCAGGGCACGCCCGCATTTTTCCCTGACTATCTCGGAGTTTATCCCCTCGTAGGAAGAAGCCGGGAACCCGGTGTAGATCCACAGAAAAGTACATATCTGCATATCCTCCCTGCCGGGCATTTTTGTGACCGGACCTTTCTCCCCGACCAGCACTATCTCACCCGGTTCCAGGTATTTATACACATCGAACCCGTTATTAGGAAAAGCGCAGGTTTCGGATGTTATTGCCCAGGTATCTTCCTTCCTGCCTATTATCAGAGGGGTATATCCCCTCCTGTCCCTGGCCGCGTATACACCCCCGGGAGTGAGCACGAGAAGAGAACAGGACCCTTCAATAACCTCGAACATCTTTTCGATACCGTCTATCAGGTCCTTGCCCGTAGTGATCAGCTTGGCGATGAGCTCTGTAATGTTGACAGAGCCTTCACACATCTCGCTGAACGATATACCTTTTTCCAGCAGCGTACAGGCCAGCTCATCCGCGTTCTCCACCAGGCCGCTCGTTACTATGCAAAAAGGACCGAAACCGGAATTGAGGAACATGGGCTGCTCGTTGGAATCACTGATAACGCCTATACCTTTATCGCCTTTCATTCTTTTACAGTCCTCGTAGAACTTGGACTTGAACTGGCTCTGGCTTATGTCATGTATCTGCCTGTGAAACCCCTCGCCGAAAACGGCTATTCCTCCGAACTGGGTCCCCATATGTGAATGATAATCAGTACCGTAAAGAAGCGTGTTTCCGCAATCACCCTTCCTGGAAATAGCTCCGAAAATACCGCTCATGGCAGTCTCTCCTTTTTCTGATAGGTGGGTTGATCAAATCGTGGAGTCCCGATGTTCAGATCCGTAAACCTTCGGCCTTCCTGAACATTGCCCAACAGGACATGATTACATGATAATCCCATAATGCCCGTTTTTCAAGCATTTTCAGACCGGCGAAAGATATCGACCATACTTTTCTTTTCGAAGGGAAGTCCGGGAGAAAATATCTTTGGAATTCAACCGGCGTATTTTTCGAAATTCTGACGCGCGAAACCTACTTTTTCTATCGCGAGGCGTATGGCGGTATTGACCGGGAAGGTCTTTGTCCCCAGGAAGGGATCTATAGATAAGAGCCTCCTGTAATAAGAGCTTATGAACGGAGCGTCGTATCCGAGAGAGACTGTTCTCTCCGCGCCTTCGAAAAGTTCCGGGAACTTAAGCTTTACGATCCTGCAGGTCGCGAAATGAGGCCTTGACGCTTTATCCCTGACCGCCGCGAAACCGAAAAGCCGGCATAAAAGACCCCTGCTCCCGTACTTCACACAACGGCCGTATCCCGGCACCGTCCCTTTTCCGTAAAGAATACAGACTTTATCCCCCCTGCTCTCAAGCGCTTCCAGGAAAAGTTCCGCCTCCCCGGAGCCCCAGAGCTGAACGGCCAGCGGCATGAATTCCAGGACCGTCATTTCCAGGTCCTTCTTTTCGCAGCAAACCCCGCAGCCTTCCGGGCAATCAATAGCCGTCTTCTTCCTGAATCGCTTGACATGAGCGTCAGCCTCGGCAAAGAGCCCGGAAACCTTTTCGGCAAGGCCCTCACACGAAGGAACATAACTTACATTTCCGCCATGCTCCACCCTTCCACCTCCGGGATAAGATATCCCCGTAAGATCCATTAAATATATTTTCTGAGATATTTTACTCCAGGAATGCCGTGAAAAGCCATAAAAATCTTATCCGATAACAGGCGCATTCGATCTCTCAAGAAAGGCCTCTTTTCGGGAAAGGGCATCCCGCACCTACAGTCTGCACCCTCTTCCCTGTACCCTTATCAAATATATCCGGGAGAACCGTACTTGGTAAAAAGCCCCTTATCGCTGTAGATCACTTTGCGGACCGGTACATGCCTGGGATGAGGCGCTCCGGTAAGCCATTTCCAGGCATCCTCTGTCTCTTCGGGTTTGAAGTAGCGGGTCTCGGCCATGATGAAGACGGAATCCGTGAGAACCTCGCACATTACCTTTGTCCAGGAATGCGCTCCCACTATGGCTATATATTCTATATCCTTCACATGATGTTTCAGGAACTCGAAAACTTCCCATTCGGACTTAACATCCGCCCGCTCCATCGCTGTCACATCTATAAGGAGCCTGAGCTTGTTTTCAGCCTCTTTGACCGCCCCTTCCAGATGCGGAAGGAATTCCTCGATATCCCCTGTCGTCATCCTGCCTTTTACCGCGAAACCGAAAACGCTCGTATGTTCGTGATGAAGTTTTTCAATAGACATATCTCCTCCTTGGGTTGGATCACATCCATAAATTTTACCACCGTCCGGCGGAAAAGCAATATAAAGCGTTGCCTCGCACCTGACCGCGTTCTACGCTTCGAGCGCGATCCCGCCGGTGATCCCTGCGGGGATTAATGTAAAGGAACATTCATATGTTTCGTGCAGGGCCTTTAAAAACCGAGCGGGCACGGATCCCCGAAAACGGTAAATGTTTTCGGGAGAGCGAGGTTTTTGTGGAGCCGAAATTCCTCGCCGGGGAATTTTGGCGTCCCTGGTAGGAACATATTGATGTAACCGCGAATAAAAACCCCGGAGGGATCACCTCCGGGGTATGATAAAAGCGGAGCGCCGTTCTAGTCTCAATAAAGAATAGCCGTAAATACCGAACGGTATTTACGGCCTCCGATATTTCACACGGGATAAGAAAAGCACGCTTTTCTTATCCCGCCTCCCCACTTAACCGCGCTCTACGCTTCTTGCATGCCATTAAAGTAACCACTGCGGGAATAATCTAACACCGGTCTGGCGGGAAGTTCGTGCGAGTTTCCAACATTTTCAAAATTATTTGAAAATGTTGGACTGTTTGAGCACCGGGCTTTCTGACAGACCGGTGGTTGAAATAAAAAACCCCGGAGGGATCACCTCCGGGGTATGATAAAAGCGGAGCGCCGTTCTACTCTCCCACACCGTTGCCAGTGCAGTACCATCGACCACGAGGGGCTTAACTTCCGTATTCGGCATGGGAACGGGTGGATCCCCCTCTGTAAAAGCACTCCTAGATCTGTTTAAAAGATCGATGACAGACAATGAATAAAGGTATCCTACCGATAAAAATAAGGTCAAGCCGATCGCCAGATTAGTACTCCTAAGCTGAACCCATTACAGAGCTTACACCTGGAGCCTATCAACCTCGTCGTCTTCAAGGTGGCTGATGGGGAAATCTATTCTCAGGGGGGGCTTGGCGCTTAGATGCTTTCAGCGCTTATCCTTTCCGAACTTAGCTACCCTGCTACTGCCCTTGGCAGGACAACAGGAACACCAGAGGTTCGACAATCCCGGTCCTCTCGTACTAGGGACTGATCCCTTCAAATTTCCTACGCCCACAGAGGATAGAGACCGAACTGTCTCGCGACGTTCTGAACCCAGCTCACGTACCACTTTAACCGGCGAACAGCCGGACCCTTGGGACCTTCTCCAGCCCCAGGATGTGATGAGCCGACATCGAGGTGCCAAACCTCATCGTCGATATGAACTCTTGGATGAGATAAGCCTGTTATCCCCGGAGTACCTTTTATCCGTTGAGCGACGGCCCTTCCATACAGAACCGCCGGATCACTAAGTCCTACTTTCGTACCTGCTCGACTTGTAGGTCTCGCAGTTAAGCTACCTTATGCCTTTACACTCGATGCGCGATTGCCGACCGCGCTGAGGTAACCTTTGAACTCCTCCGTTACTCTTCAGGAGGAAACCGCCCCAGTCAAACTGCCAGGCTGGCACGGTCCCTGCTGTCGATTCAGACAGACAGGTTAGAATCCTAACATAACAAGGTTGGTATTTCACCAATGACTCCACGGAGGCTGGCGCCCCCGCTTCAAAGTCTCCCAACTATCCTACACATGCCAGGCCAAAATCCAATACCAGCGTACAGTAAAGGTTCCGGGGTCTTTTCGTCCTTCTGCGGGTAACCGGTATCTTCACCGATACTCCAATTTCACCGAATCCCTCGTTGAGACAGCGCCCAAGTCGTTGCACCATTCGTGCGGGTCGGAACTTACCCGACAAGGAATTTCGCTACCTTAGGACCGTTATAGTTACGGCCGCCGTTTACTGGGGCTTCAAGCCGCAGCTCATCCGAAGAATCACCGAAGCTATTAACCTTCCAGCACCGGGCAGGTGTCACTCCCTATACGTCCTCTTACGAGTTAGCAGAGAGATGTGTTTTTGCTAAACAGTCGCTTGGGCCTCTTTAGTGTCACCCCCTCACGCTCCGGACGCGAAGTCTTTCACGCTAACGGGGCACCCCTTCTCCCAAAGTTACGGGGCAATTTTGCCGAGTTCCTTAACGAGAGTTATTTCGAGCGCCTTAGTATATTCTACTCGCCTACCTGTGTCGGTTTACGGTACGGTTACCTAGACAACTGGTAACAGCGGTTTTTCTTGGAAGCCTAGCCTCAACCACTTCGCCTTCTCCGTAGATCAGGCTCGTCATAACCCCTCACCCCGAAGGGCTACAGGCTTAAACGCACACAACCAACCGTGCGCTGGTCTAGCTTTCTCCGTCACGCTGCACTCATAACGCGGCCTAGGTAGTTCAGGAATATTAAACCTGATGTCCATCGCCTACGCCTTTCGGCCTCGGCTTAGGCCCGACTAACCCTGAGCGGATTAACCTTCCTCAGGAAACCTTGGGCTTACGGCGAATACGTTTCTCACGTATTTTTTCGCTACTCATACCGGCATAATCACTTCCATTTCGTCCAACGGTCCTTACGGTCCGCCTTCAACCTACAATGGAACGCTCCCCTACCAACCCAGTTCTCCGAAGAGAACTAAGCTCCGCAGCTTCGGTAGTATGCTTGAGCCCCGATCATTTTCGGCGCAGAATCACAATTGTCCAGTGAGCTGTTACGCTATCTTTAAATGATGGCTGCTTCTAAGCCAACATCCTGGTTGTCTAAGCAGTCTCACATCCTTAGCCACTTAGCTCGTATTTAGGGACCTTAGCTGGCGGTCTGGGCTGTTTCCCTTTTGACCATGGAGCTTATCCCCCACAGTCTGACTCCCATATCACGGTACGACGGTATTCGGAGTTTGATTGGGTTCAGTAAGCTGGTAAGCCCCCTAGCCCATTCAGTACTCTACCCCCGTCGCCGTCAAATATGAGGCTAGCCCTAAAGCTATTTCGGGGAGAACCAGCTATCTCTAGGTTTGATTAGCCTTTCACTCCGATCCACAGCTCATCCCCCTACTTTTCAACGCAGGTGGGTTCGGTCCTCCGCTCAGTTTTACCCGAGCTTCAACCTGGCCATGGATAGATCACCTAGTTTCGGGTCTAATCCATCCAACTAATTCGCCCTATTAAGACTCGCTTTCGCTTCGGCTTCCCTGCAGAACAGGTTAACCTCGCTGAATAGACTAACTCGCCGGTTCATTAATCAAAAGGCACGCAGTCAGCCATTCCCTGACTAGATCAGGGCATAGGCCTTCCACAGCTTGTAAGCTTACGGTTTCAGGTACTATTTCACTCCCCTCACCGGGGTACTTTTCAACTTTCATTCACATTACTGGTTCACTATCGGTCTCGTAGGAGTATTTAGCCTTACCAGATGGTCCTGGCGGATTCCCACAGGGTTCCACGTGTCCCGTGGTACTCGGGAAAAGGTCCCAGCCGGTCCGCACCATTTCGCCTACACGACTATCACGATCTTTGGTTAACCTTTCCAGGTTATTCGGCTATGGAACGAACTGAAGCCGAGCGGACTGCATTCCGCTCCGGACCTCCCCCACTACACCCCTGAAACAACACATGCAGGTTATCGCGTTCCAAGGGTTTAGGCTGATCCCGTTTCGCTCGCCGCTACTCAGGGAATACCTGATTGGTTTCTTTTCCTCAAGGTACTTAGATGGTTCAGTTCTCCTGGTTAGCCCCCTTTCGGGTGACAGGACATTACTCCTGCCGGGTTCCCCCATTCGGAAATCTCCGGATCAAAGTCTGTTTGCGACTCCCCGAAGCATATCGCCGCTTACCGCGTCCTTCGTCGCCTCTACGAGCCAAGTCATCCACCATAAGCTCTTAGTAGCTTGACCAAAAAATTTATGAAAAATTTTTTGGAACACTCGAATTCGTTCAGAATTCAATTGCTTTTTTGTATCAGTAAGATACCTTTATTCATTAGTCTGTCAAAGAACGGTTGGCCGTTTTTTTATTCCCGTTATCGGCTTGAGAATATAAAATCGGCCTAAAACTCTATATTGACCGGAAGTGTTTTCCGAACATCAGATCATTCGCGCGTTGGACCGCGTCAACAAATGTTTTATTGCTCCATTGTCCCAATGATCCGAGATCTTCACTTCCGGTAAAAATTTGCTGGTGGAGATGAGGGGACTCGAACCCCTGACATCCTGCTTGCAAAGCAGGCGCTCTTCCAGCTGAGCTACATCCCCGGGTTTTGCTCCGCAAAACAGGACATCGAACATTCGATCATCAGAACAATACTTATCGATGCCCTAACGGTCGACTGTTCCAATGCTCTGCATTTGGCAAAGCCAAATGCTGGTGGGCCCATCTGGAATCGAACCAGAGACCTCCGCGTTATCAGCACGGCGCTCTAACCAACTGAGCTACGGGCCCAATCTATCACGCGTCGTGTGTAAGTGAGGTCTCGACCTCATTCCACAACAAGAATATGAATAACCGAAAGCACACGGGGACATTTTTTGTATCTGTTTTGTAACGGCCCTCCCTAGAACTATAGGTTCAGGCCAGTGTTCTCCTTAGAAAGGAGGTGATCCAGAAGCACCTTCCGGTACCACTACCTTGTTATGACTTAGTCCTCCTTGCCAAGCACACCTTCGACATCGCCCTCCGGTGAAGGTTAGGCTAACGGCTTCGGGTGCACTCAACTCAGGTGACTTGACAGGCGGTGTGTACAAGACCCGGGAACGTATTCACCGCAGCATGGCTGATCCGCGGTTACTAGCGATTCCAACTTCACGGAGGCGAATTGCAGCCTCCGATCCGAACTGGGGCCGGCTTTTTGCGATTAGCTCCACCTCGCGGTCTCGCGACGCATTGTACCGACCATTGTAGCACGTGTGTAGCCCTAGGCGTAAGGGCCATACGGACTTGACGTCATCTCCTCCTTCCTCCAGTTAAAAACTGGCAGTCTCCTTAGAGTGCATCCAATAAAGGATTAGCAACAAAGGACGATGGTTGCGCTCGTTGCGGGACTTAACCCAACATCTCACGACACGAGCTGACGACAGCCATGCAACACCTGTCATTGGTCCAGCCGAACTGAAGGAAGCGCATTACAGCTTCCGCGACCAAGATGTCAAGGGGTGGTAAGGTTCTTCGCGTAGCATCGAATTAAACCACATGCTCCACCGCTTGTGCGGGTCCCCGTCAATTCCTTTGAGTTTTAGCCTTGCGACCGTAGTCCCCAGGTGGTTCACTTAACGCGTTGGCTACGACACAACCCCCGAAGGGCTTGCACCTAGTGAACATCGTTTACAGCTAGGACTACCAGGGTATCTAATCCTGTTCGCTCCCCTAGCTTTCTCAGTTGAGCGTCAGTATCGAGCCAGTAAGCCGCCTTCGCTAATGGTGTTCTTCCAGATATCTACAAATTTCACCTTTACTTCTGGAATTCCGCTTACCTCTCTCGTACTCAATTCTTCCAGTATCGAATGCAGTTCCTTGGTTGAGCCAAGGGATTTCACATCCGACTTAAAAGAACGCCTACCTGACCTTTACACCCAGTAAATCCGAACAACGCTTGCCTCCTCCGTATTACCGCGGCTGCTGGCACGGAGTTAGCCGAGGCTTCCTCTGCAGGTACCGTCAATCAACGGGGTTATTAACCCCGCTACCTTCGTCCCTGCTGACAGAACTTTACAACCCGAAGGCCTTCATCGTTCACGCGGCGTCGCATTGTCACCCTTTCGGGCATTGCAAAAGATTCTCGACTGCAGCCTCCCGTAGGAGTCTGGGCAGTGTCTCAGTCCCAGTGTGACTGACCATCCTCTCAGACCAGCTACCCGTCGTCGCCTTGGTAGGCTTTTACCCCACCAACAAGCTGATAGGACGCAGGCTCATCTAAAGGTGACAGGTCCATTTTCAGGATCCCCATCTTTAACCGCGGCCTCTTGGAGACCGTGGTCTTATCCGGTATTAGCACACCTTTCGGTGTGTTGTCCCGAGCCTAAGGGCAAATTACCTACGCGTTACTCACCCGTTCGCCACTATCCCCCACAAAGTAAGGGATCGTTCGACTTGCATGCCTAATC
>WJMG01000022.1 GCA_014728075.1 Candidatus Omnitrophota bacterium
ACCTTTGCCGCCAGGAAAAGGACCAGGGGCTCGGGAACGGCGGACTGGGCAGGCTTGCGGCGTGTTTTCTCGACTCGATGGCCACCCTGGCGGTGCCTGCCACGGGTTACGGCATCAGGTACGATTACGGCATCTTCAAACAGAGCATACAGAACGGATATCAGGTCGAGAAGACCGAGGAATGGCTGAGCCTGGGAAATCCCTGGGAATTCGAAAGGCCCGAGATGACCTACAAAGTGCGTTTTTACGGAAAGACCTCCAAAAGAACGGACAGGCAGGGCAAACTCAGGGTAGACTGGACCGACACCAGGGATGTTATGGCGATGGCCTATGATACGCCCGTCCCCGGCTATAAGAACGATGTGGTGAATAACCTGAGGCTTTGGTCCGCCAGAAGCACCGAAGAACTCGACCTCGAGTATTTCCACGAGGGTGATTATGTTTCCGCCTGCGAGGACAAAATAAACTCTGAGAATATCTCCAGGGTGCTTTACCCCAGCGACAATGTCCTCAAGGGCCTGGAGCTCCGCCTCAAGCAGGAATATTTTTTCACTTCCGCCTCAATGCAGGATATAATACGCAGGTTCAAGATGCATAACAGCGATTTTTCCGTATTTCCGGAAAAAGTCGCCATACAGCTGAACGATACACATCCCGCGATAGCTATCGTGGAGCTCATGAGGATACTGCTTGACGAGGAGGAACTCGACTGGGATACCGCATGGCAGGTGACTACAGGGGTTTTTGCTTATACTAACCATACGATGCTTCCGGAAGCCCTGGAATCCTGGCCCGTATCTCTGATGGGTAAACTTCTGCCCAGGCATCTCGAGATAATATACGAGATAAACATGCGTTTCATGAAAGATGTCGGAAGGCATTATCCGCACGACCAGGACAGGCTGAGAAGGATGTCGCTGATAGAGGAAGGGCTTGAGAAACGGATCAGGATGAGCCATTTGAGCATAGTGGGAAGCCATTCGGTCAACGGCGTGTCGGCCCTTCACTCTGAACTGCTTAAGACCACGCTTTTCAGGGATTTCTATGAATTCTACCCCTGGAAATTCAACAATAAGACCAACGGGATAACCCAGAGAAGATGGCTGGGAAGCGCTAACCGCCGTCTGGCCGGGCTTGTGACGGAGACCATCGGCGGGGAGTGGGAGACGGACCTTACCGTTCTGAAGAAACTCGAGCCGTATGCCGGAGACGCTTCCTTCGCGGAAAAATGGGCGGAAGTCAAAAGGGCCAATAAGAAGGATCTTGCTAAATACATCAAGCAAAGCAACGGCCTGGTAATAGACCCCGACTCGCTTTTTGATGTCCAGGTCAAAAGGATACATGAATACAAGAGGCAGCTTCTATTCGCTTTTTATCTTATCGCGCAGTATGTGCGGATAAAGGCCGACCCTTCGATGGATACCGTTCCGAGGACGGCTGTTATAGGGGGCAAGGCCGCTCCCGGTTACGCCGTGGCCAAGCAGATAATAAAATTCATCAATAATGTCGCGGAGGTCATAAACAGGGACCCGGATGTGAAGGACCGCCTTAAGGTGGTCTTCCTCGAGAATTACTGTGTATCTAAAGCCGAGATGATCTTTCCGGCGAGCGAACTTTCCGAGCAGATATCCACCGCCGGCAAAGAGGCTTCCGGGACCGGTAACATGAAGTTCATGCTTAACGGCGCCGTTACCATCGGAACGCTTGACGGGGCGAACATAGAGATAGCGCAGGAGGTAGGCGAGGAGAATATCTTTATCTTCGGCCTGAAGGCCGAAGAGGTTTCCCAGCTCAGGGCGGCGGGATACAGGCCGTCCGAGTACCTGAAAAGAAGCCCTCTTCTCCGGGAGGTATTCGCCCTGATAAGGGAAGACTTCTTTTCCCAGTTCGAGCCGGGCATATTCGAAAGTCTGTGCAACTCTCTTTTATGGAACGACAACTACCTGGTCTTCGCGGATTTTGAGGCGTACCTCGAAGCCCAGGATAAAGTGGATATGGCCTATACCGATCGCGGAGGATGGATCAGGAAGTCGATCCTTAATACGGCCGCCTCCGGCAAATTCTCCAGTGACCGCACTATAGCAGAATACGCCAGGCACATCTGGGGTGTGGATCACGCCCGTGTTCAACAGTGAGGGTGAGGTGAATCCTTGATCGGCCGGGAGCCTTGAACGGCCCCGCCGTCATTCGCTATGACGATATCCAGAGGGACCAGAATATACTCCGCCGCGTTGATAGCCATGGGGGCGTACAACCTTATCGGGGTGGGTAAGTACGGAGAGTTCGCCCGTCTTTTTGAAGGCGTGCACCACATTGCGGTGAAAGGTGTGTATGTCTTCACGATCTTCTACGGTATATGCTCGGTATACTGCGGAGCAAGGCTGCTCAGGCTGGAAGAATGGGCGAGAAAGGTTATCGTTGCCCTGACCTCCTTAAGCGTTCTGATAGGTATAACCCTTAACAGGACGGTGCTGGATAATTTCAGGGAGCTTCTTTTCTCGGGAGAACTGGCCGGTATTACGGGTGACATGGCCGCTCCCGTCTACAGGTACACTGTCGTTTTTACGGCGCTCGTTACCCTGTTCGAGATTTCGGTGGTATACTATTTCACCCGCTCCGATATCCGGAAGCAATTCAAGCAGAGTTAAAAGTTTAAAGTATGAAAGGTAAAATGAAAGGCGCGCGGGAGCTCCTGCGTTGATGTTTTTATGAAAAAATACATTTTGCACGAAACCGAGGGAAAGATCGAAACTCATATAGACTTCAGAGGCAATCTGAACGAGCAGCAGTACGAGGTGGTCACCGGTTCCGAAGGCCCGTGCCTGGTCCTGGCGGGGGCCGGAAGCGGGAAGACGCGTACCCTCATATACAGGCTGGCTTATCTGCTTGAGAGGAGGGTCCCTCCGCGGAACATTCTTCTTATGACATTCACTAATAAGGCCGCGCGGGAGATGAGGGACCGTACGGAGATGCTGCTTAAGTATACTCCCAAAGGCTTATGGAGCGGGACTTTTCATCATGTAGGTAACAGGTCTTTGCGCATGTACGCCAAAGAAATAGGCTATCCCCGTGATTTCGGCATACTTGATCAGCAGGATTCAAGGGACCTTATAAAAGCGTGCATGAAAAAGCTGGGCCGCAAGGCTAAGGAAGAGAGGTTCCCTAAAGCTTCCGTCCTCCAGACCATGATTAGCCTTTCTACCAACACGGGTAAAGGCCTCGACAGGATAATAGAGGAAAGGTATCCTTATTTTTCCAACTTTTTCCCGGAGATAAAGGAGATCGGCGAATTTTACGCGAAAAAGAAAAAAGACTCGGGGAACATGGATTACGATGACCTTTTGTCCAAATGGAAATGGCTTTTGGAGAACTTGCCGTCGGCCAGAAGAAGGTTCACCGAACAGTTCAGGTACATAATGGTGGACGAGTACCAGGACACGAATTATATACAGGCGGAGATAATCGACATTCTTGCCGGACACCACGGTAATGTGCTGGTGGTGGGCGACGATGCCCAGTCCATATATTCTTTCAGGGGCGCCAAAGTCGAGAACATATTGAAGTTCCCGCAAAGGTTCAAGGGAGCGAAGATATTCAAGCTGGAGACGAATTACAGGTCTACCCCCGAAATACTCGCTCTTGCCAACGATTCTCTTGCCAATAACATTAACCAGTTCGAAAAACACCTGAAGGCCATGTGCCCGTCGCTGGAAAAGCCCGCCATGGTCCGCGTCAAGGATGCCTATTCGCAGGCCGCTTTCATCGCCCAGCGGGTGCTTGAACTCAGGGAGGAAGGCATAGAGATGAATGACATGGCGGTCCTTTTCAGGGCCCACTACCAGTCAGCGGAACTTGAAATGGAGCTGGTAAAAAGGGGGATACCTTATGTGGTAAGAGGGGGTATAAGGTTTTTCGAGCAGGCTCATGTGAAGGATGTGCTGGCCTACCTGAAACTTCTCGTTAATCCAGCGGACGAGATCGCCTGGATAAGGACCCTTACACTGTGCCCGGGTATAGGGCCGGGTTACGCGGAGAAGATATACGAGGCTTACAGAAAAGGCGGGCGCGATATCGTGGCTTTCGTCCGCAGCGAGAACATCGCGGCCATAGTGCCGAGAAAAGCACAGGCGGGTTATGCCAGGTTCCATAAGATAATGAAAGCCCTTACGGACCCTTCATTCGATCCGGTCCCGGGTGAGCGGATCGAGCTGATACTCGAGAACGGCTACGAAACACATCTTCTGGCCAATTTCGAGAACGCAAAGGACAGGGTGGACGATATCCGTGAACTTGTGAATTTTTCCCACGAATACGGGGACCTTAACTCTTTTCTGAATGACATAACGCTGAGGGAAAGTTTCAAGGGGGAAACGATAGCGGGAGAACCGGAGGATGACGAACAACTTGTTCTTTCCACCATACACCAGGCGAAAGGCCTCGAATGGGAAGTGGTCATGCTGCTCGGGCTTTGCGAAGGACAGTTCCCCCATCCCAAGGCCATGGGCGAAGAGGCGGAAATGGAAGAGGAGCGGCGCCTTTTTTATGTCGCTTCGACCAGGGCAAAAAAATACCTATACCTTATACATCCCGTGACCAGGTTCGATTACCAGAAGGGTACGGTGATATCAAGGAGAAGCCGTTTCCTGGAAGAACTGGACCCGGAGGATTATGAGATATGGGAAGTGGATTCCTCCCGGGCGTTCGGCCCCGGTCGGGAAGGGCCGTACGATGATCTTGAGGATGACGATATGGTCATCGAATTATAACCCAATATTTTACCGGGTGCCGGGATCCGCGTACCGAGATTAAAAGCTTTATCGGGTACACGGTAAGCGATACGCGGTACTGAGCCGGGGAGTTTGAATGGAGAAGAGAATAGCCGCGGGCGGCGTTGTTTTCAGGATAACCGACGGCAAGGTGAAGATACTCCTTGTTAAGGATAAATACGGGCACTGGACCTGGCCCAAAGGCCATCTTGAAAGAGGCGAAACCCCGGAAGAAGGCGCTTTAAGGGAGATCTCCGAAGAGACAGGTCAGACGCTGACGAAAATAATATCCAGGGTGGGGGAACAGAAGTATCATTATTCTCTTGAGGAGGAAACTATAGAAAAGGTCGTACACCTGTTTCTTGTTGAATCTTCCGAAGCGGTGATATCCCTGCAGGAAGAGGAGCTTGACGCGGCGGAGTGGCTCTCCCCGGCCGAAGCCCTGGAGAGGATAGAGTATGAAGGGTCACGGGAGTTGTTGCGGAAGGCGTTGGAGGAGATAAGCAGGTTAGGGTGATGTTGTCAGTTGTTTTTATTGGGTTCCCGCAGATCCATTGCGGGAATGACGAAATAGAAATTGTCTTCTCCGGGAAGGCGGGGATCAAAGACAAGTAGAGGCAAAAGTTGTCATCCCCGCGACGATCTTGAGCGGGGATCAAGTAAGAATACATGATCGGTGGTCGGTCGTCCGTTGTCTATCTTGCGTCATCGCGGGGAGAGAGTGAAGCGAACGACGAAGCGATCTGAACGCGACACGGGAAGCAGGGGCACATGAGCACAATTAAAGCCATATTCTTCGATCTGGGCAATGTTATAATAAACTTCGATCCCTTGATAGCGGAAAAGGGTTACGGAGAGGTGTGCGTTATACGGGAAGGGAATCTAGTGGACTATATAATGGGTTCCCGCAATATGGACATGTACATGGAGGGAAGGCTTACTTCTTCACAGTTTTATTCAAAAACCTGCCGTATTTTCAAGATAAAGCTTAAATACGGCGATTTTTACCGCATCTGGAACAGTATTTTCTTTCCATACCCTGAGATGGAGGATATCGTCCGTAAGATCAGGAAAGATTATCCGGACATAAAATTGATGCTCGTTTCAAACACGAACGAAGAGCATTTTAATTTTCTGAAAAAAGAATATCCCGTGCTGGCTCTTTTTGACGCTCATGTGGTTTCCCACGAAGTGGGAAGACAGAAACCGCATCCCGATATTTTCAAAGCGGCCCTCAAACTTTCCGGTGTACTTCCCAGGGATATTTTTTATACAGATGACAGGGAAGACCTGATAGAGTTTGCCCGGACCATGGGTATAAAAGCACAGCTTTTCACCGGCCACCAACCCCTCAGAGAACAGCTGGGAAAATACGGGATAACAGTATAGGTTCAGCCCGGGATTCCCGGCACCAAACTCAAACCTACCCTGATATAAACCACTTCACCCCCTGATAGTAGATGTTCTTTTGAATTTGTTAGCATTTAAAAAAGCTAGTATAAAAATTTGTTTCGATCGAATATTATAATATATACTTTAAATATAAGGGATTGTACAAAAATAACCGCGATATTATCGGGGAAGGCATAAGTATAAGGTGAACTTGTGGTAAATATTTTTGCCTACTTATTTTAATAGTTTAAAAAGTAGGAGAGGGGAAGTATGCCGGAATATACGGGAAATACATACGGAGCGTTCTCCCGAAAGGGGAAATTGATGAAAACGGCGGCTATGGCCACCGCGTTCGCTTTTTTCCTGATGTCTCTTGGTCCGGATATACTTATCGAAACAGCTGATGCCGTTACAACCCGGATGGCAGAAGGCGGCCTGACCGCAGGCTATACTAAGGAAGTCGGAGAACTCGATATCGTTTCTTTTTCACTGCCCCGCAATTTAGGGACCGTGGAGGACAAATGGTCCCCGGAGGAGTTAAGCGGTCCGCGGCCCGAGATGGATTCTACGGTTATTCATATCCAGGACGCGCATTGCAATTATCAGGCCCAGAACACCATCACTGAGATCCTCGAGCACCTTAAAGATGAATACGGGATAGATCAGGTCAACCTGGAGGGGGGAAGGGGAGATTACGACCTTACTGTCTTCACGGAGATCGGGGATAAGCAGCTGAGGGCGGAAGTAGCCGACTATTTCCTTAAAGAGGGAATGATATCGGGCGCCGAAATGTACGCTGCTCGTGAACCGGGATCAGTTAAGCTGTGGGGAGTGGAGGATGCCGGACTGTATCTCAAGAATCTTTCGGTTTACAGGGACTCTCTCGGGGTGAAAGAGCATACCCGCAGGTGCCTGGCTTCGCTTAAACATCATCTGAACGATCTTAAGGCCCGGATCTTTTCCGAAGAACTTCTCGAAGTGGATATGAAATACGGACAGTATAAGTCCGGGAATATAGGACTGCGGGAATATATCGCTTATCTTGCCGAAAGATCGGGGGAATTGGGGATAAGCCTCAAAGATCATAATAACCTTTCTTTGCTTCTGAACGCGCTGCGCGCGGAAAAGGAGATCGATTTTAAAAAAGCCGACCGGGAAAGGGGTATGCTCGTCGACAGCTTAAGAAAGCTTCTTTCCCCGGCGGAGATGCGCGGGCTCCTGCTCAAAACCGTTGAATTCAGGGAAAAGGCCGTATCTCCGCATGAATTTTACGAATACCTTTTTTCGCGGGCCCGTATGCTGAACATGGACCTTTCGCGTTACCCGGATCTCCTTAAGTACCGGGAATACATAGCGATTTACAGCGGGATAGACAGGCTTGCCGTTCTGAGAGAGGCCGAGGACCTTGAGGCCGGTATAAGATCAAGACTTTACCGGGACGGGCGTGAAAAAGAACTGGACCGTTTATCAAGGGACCATTACCTGCTGGAGAATATCTTCGGGCTAAGGCTTACCAGGAACGACTATGAACATTATCTGAAGAACAAACAGGATTTCAAGATAGGCAAATACATATCCTTCATCGAAAAAGAGAGCTCCCGATGCGGTATAAAATCCTCGCTCGAAGAAGGCATCCGGAAGCTGGACCTTTACCGGGAAGACCTGGAGAAGTTCTTCGAATACTCTTTTGAGAGGGACGAGGCGTTCATAAGGAACATAAGATCCGGACGGTCCCGGGAGACCGGCGGCGGGCCCGTGGTCCTGATCACCGGAGGTTTCCACTCGGAAAACCTTTATTCGCTCTTCAGGAAGAACAACATTTCATATATCTCGATAATGCCGAAATTCACGGATCCCAAGGGGTATAAATGCCGGTATTTCGAGCTCCTGGCGGGTGACGGCATGCCCGAAGAGGAGCGGATACTTACCTTCCTGGCCTCATCGAATATAGCCGTACCCAGTTTCCTGAACGGTCTGGGCGTAAAAAAGACGGAAAGGATAACCAGAGAGATCCTCGTTAAGCTTGTGGCCGCGCGGAAAGCAGGCAGACGCCTCAGGCTTATAGCCGGAGGCAGGACACTTGAGCTCGGGGAAAGAGGTCCTTTCGAGGAGCTCGACATAACGGCTGTTCTCCCCCCCGCCGATTCCGAGGAAGCCTTTCTCGCGAGGCTGGGCGAAGAGGTCTTTTCACGCGATTTTGTAATAAACTACAGCCCGCAATATGACGGAAGGCCTCTTTCTATGGCGACCACAGCGAACAAAATAGAGGCTGAAATGGAAAGGATCATCGGTAATTATGTGGAAGCCGATATTATGGAAGAAGATGTGGCTTCGAATTTCGTGGACGGGGTTTTTAAACGGTTCGACGATGAATACGGCGAGGATTACGAGTATCTCGCTTACGAGGGCGATGTCGAAAAAGGCAAAGTGACGCTCAGGATATTTCGCGGGGAGGGTGACGGGGAGGTGAGCGTCGTGATAAGCGACAACGGTTCCGGGATCCCCTATGAGATAATGGATAAATGGAAAGAAGAGTTCACCAGTACGAAGGCCGGACTGGCCGAAGGGGACAAGGTCTATTACATCGGAGGACGGAACCAGGGGATATGGAATATATTGAACAGCGCGCTGAATAACGGCCACAGGATAAGTTTTATTTCCAGGGTAAGTTCCTCGGAAGGCCCCGCTTTTCGTTTTACACAGAACGCGGACAATACCGTCGAAAAAGCGCGTTTGGTCAAAAACACTCCCGGAACGACCCTTGTGATCTCCGTGCCTCCGGGCGAAAAAACAAAGCTGCAGCCCGGCAGCTGGTTCGATAGCCCGTTGTGGGAGATCATTGCCCCCGTTGCCGAGACCGCTGTTGCTTTTGCCGCGGGATACCTGGCCCTCGGGCTTTTCGGGAACCCTGTTACCGCTGCCGTTGCCGCGGCGGCCGTTTTTTATCTGCCCCACCTTGTGTTCAACAGTAAAGCGGCCGGGAGTCCCGCTGTAGCAGTGCTTACAGCCGCTACAGCTTTAGCGTTCTTTCTTCACGCCGCGGGTATTGCCGCGCCGCTGGCGCTATTCTGCCTGATAGCGCTGCACTTGGGCGTTAACCTTACGGCAAAACTCTTCCGGAACGATCTTTTCGCTTTCTCGGACGCGGCAGGCAAGGCCGCGGCTATCATGCATTTTATAGGTATCGCGACAGTCGATATATTGCGTTTCATGTTATCGGTTGTTGTGAGGTCGTCACGGGAGATAGAGAGCGGTACATTACTGATCGGAGCAATGGCGGAAGGAGCCGGGGATTTTTACATCGATGAAGACCTGGATGAGACTCCGGAGGAGGAGCTTGAAACTCTACCCTACTTTGAGGAAGAAGGT
This sequence comes from Candidatus Omnitrophota bacterium, assembly GCA_014728075.1. Classification (GTDB taxonomy): domain Bacteria; phylum Omnitrophota; class Gorgyraeia; order Tantalellales; family Tantalellaceae; genus WJMG01. The sequence continues at coordinate 9,528 of WJMG01000022.1, forward strand.
GTGCCGGATCTTTTAATGCTGAGGCGAGATGGAGTGCCTGTTATCTACAGGGACAGTGAAGACAGGGAAACAGCTGTTTTCTGTGCTCACGGAGGAGTAGTGTCCGACGGGAGGGTGTGTGTCGCTCCGCGCGATAATATAGTAACAGTCTCGTCGTATTTAAGGCTGCTGAAGCAAAAGGGGATAAAAAATGTGCTGCTATTTTCCTGTAACGCTAAACAGGGCGGATTTACCGTTCCCCATGGGATGAAGGTAGAGTATTCGCTGACTCTGGTGAAGATCTGTCCGGACGGCAGGAAGATCGGCCTCTGGACTGAAGCGGAGGCCGTCGACGGCGACCTTGAAGTAAGCGGCAGAAAAGAAGGGGCTTTGGAAAGGATCAGAAGAAAGTTCTCCAAAAAAGTTTCCGCGGGCATCAGGGGCCTGACTGCTGATCTCCTGGGTGTCTTCAGCCCGCGTTTTTCGGGTGGTATGTGGTTCGATGATCCCCGCTGGGCGTTGATAGCGCCTTTCGTGGAAACCGGTGCTCTTATGTATGGCGGGCATGTGCTGACGGGTTTTCTGGCGGGCATAGTAGGGATAAACCTTGTCGCGGCGCTGCCCGTAGCGGTCCTCGCGGCCGGCATCTTTTACTTTATGCATAATTTCAATCCGGAGGCGAAAAACTCGGCCACCGTGAAAGGCCTCACCTTTTTTACCTTTGCCTTCGGGGCAGTGACATTTGGGACCGCCCTGGCAAGTTACGCGATAGCCGTACTTTTCGCGGCGCACCTCGCCGCGAACCTTTACGCGCTTAAAGATGAGTATATCGAGGCGGCTTACACGGTAAAACGCCTCAGGCGGGAACTGCAGACGCCCGGTATAGTTCTGAGCGAGGAAGATATTCTCAAAGAAAGAATACCTTTTCTTCAAAAGCTCAAGATGAACCCATTGACGAGTATTCCGGTATCGGCTTTAGCCGGTGTTCTTCATATCGCGGAAACCGTTCTTACTTTCGGGGGAGCGATACCCGCTCCTACTGTGAATGACAGGGCCGCGGATGAGGCCGAAGGCAGGATGTCGTTCGACTGGGCCGTGGTTTCCCAGGGCAGTGGCGGCCGTATCAAAGGAGTCTTTTACCCTTCTAAATCTTACAGTGTGTTCGACGGGGAAGGAGGAAAGGCCGGTGATTTCAGGGGGGCCGCGTTCATACATCACGGTCATAATAACGAAAGGGGCGTCCAGGTCATAGGTGATACGGAAATGCATGTCGTGGTCGGGCACCTGGCAGATATGTTCGGTCTCCGGGAAAGCGGCGGCGCGCTTTTCCTTGATTGCTGTAACCCCGGCAGGGGCGGCATAGGAGGGGGTACCGATATTCCGGTAATATATTCCAGAGGCGATACCGTTAAGAGGCCGGGTGGAGAGCGAACGCTGAGGGCCGGAGGCGTCACGATGACGATTCAGGAAGTGGAAGCCGAGGAAAAATGGATATACAGCGACGCCGAAGGCAGAGAGGTCGATCTCCGTGAATATGAACAGGAAAGGTTAAGGTCCCTGACCGGAGAACGGGCCCCGGGTACGCCTGATCTGACCGTAGGCGGGTCCCGGGGGCTTTGGGCGGCGTTTTTCTCTCCCGGGTCGGTGTTGGGTACAGGGAAAGCGCTTACTTTGGCATGGTGGGGGGAGGAACTTCTTTTCCGGCTTCCGGCGTATTTAGGCTTGTTGAAAATGGGTGGTATTCCCGGAACTATTCTTTACGCCGCTTTTAATCTGGCGTTCGTGTTGTCCCATTTGCGTAATTTGAAATCTTATCGTGTTGAACACCCGGAGAGCGGACCGGTAAGGTCCGTTCTGGGGGTCATGGGCGTTCCCGTGCTTTTGTCTCTTTTTATAACAGCTGTAGTATTGCCCGTTGCCGTTTCCTCTCCGTGGGTCTTTATGGCTCTTTCCATGTCATCTCATCTACTGGCGAACCTGACGGTCAGGCTCTTGCCTTCGCTTGAATTGTGGCCCGCGATAATCGCGCAGGCGCCCGATATCGAGAGCGCGGCTAGACGGCTGGTCCTGGAACACGGCAGGGCCGTTGAAAATTCTATAGTAGGGGGTCCCGGGCTTGACGAAAGGATATATATCCCTGCGGAAGTAAGGGCTTTTCTTTCCGATCTGGATGTGGATTTTATGACGGGGCTTGAAATTATCGATAGAGCTAAAAGTATCATTGAAAGCGCAGAGCCGGGAGTATCCGGGACGGCCGAGGTCTCAGCCCCTGAAGCGCAGAAAGACAGTTCTCCTGCGGGCGTGGCACGGGGGACTACCGTCATACTCCCCCGGAGGGAAACCCGTGAAGAGCCTTTCAGGGAAAGATCTTCCGGCCGGATAAGAGATAAGAGAACGGTAGTGCACGCTGATGTGCACGGAGAGCTTGGCGGTTTCAGGGAAAACCTCTTTGAAGCCGGGATCATCGACGAGAAGGGCAACTGGATCGGGGGGGAGAGTGTTCTGGTTCAGCAGGGGGACCTTATCGACAGGGGCCCGAGATCGCGTGAAGTTGTGGACTATATTCTGGAACTGCAGCGGCAGGCCAGGGAAGCCGGAGGGGATGTTGTTATATTGTTGGGCAATCACGAATTGATGCTGCTTCAGGGCCATTTAAAATACCTTTACCAGGCGCTGACCCGGCAGGAGGGGTTGTCCCATGAAGAAGCTGTGGATGAGATATGGAGATTAAGGGAGAGACTTAAAGACCTTATCGCAAGAGGGAACATTTCCGGAGCGTATCACGAAAAAGGCTATCTTTTCGTGCACGGAGGCTTGAGGACGAAAATAAGGGAACACCTTGATTCCGAAGTGGCTGAGCAAAAAGGCATTTCCCCCGGAAGCGTGACAGGAAATGATCGAAAGGAAAGAATAAACGAGGTATTGAAACTGGCGGTGGAGTCGGATGATTATTCCCATCCTATCTTCAATGTTGACAGGAGCAGGGGAGGGTATCATGAAATAGGAGGTATTTTCTGGACCGATTACAGGGATCTTGCGGGGTCCTTTAGGGCGGGAGAACAGCCACAGCAGGTGGGGCATACTCCGGAAAGGCGCCCGGGAGCCGGTATAAGAGGGACCCCCAGCATGAGAAGGATAAACGGGGACGCCGGGCTTTTTGACGGATACGGGGGGAACAGGGCATTTGTCTCTATGGAAAATGGCGATATCAAAGCGGTCGAAAAACAGGAGGACGGTGTTTACCGTGCAAGGGTCATCGGGCAATATGAGGTTACCGAAGAAGAAGAGCCTGCCGGAGAGGCTTTCTGGTGGTCGAACTGGAAGGCGCGTGACGAAGAGGCTCCCTTAAAGGACCGGGAACTTTCTGAAGAGCGATCTGACGCAAGAGAAGAAGTGGACCTCAAGGCGATCGCTCCGGGCACTATAATACGGATGAAGGATCCGAAAAACTGGGTTTCTTATACCATGCGTGTTGAGGAAGGCGGCATGGTCAGTATATGGCTTGTTAATAACAGAGGCTGTTTTGTGGGTCCGGCAACTGAAATAGGCGATAACGGGGTCATTAAGAAAAATATGGTATTGGCGTTCCCGTATTTCCTGTATGACGAGAGCGTAAGCCCGAACAGGCTCATAGCGTTTGAGGAGAAAAGGCATAGGCCCGATCAACTGGCCGGATGGGCGCATAGTTTTAGTGAATTCAATGTGATACCACCTCCGTCCGGGCGCATGGTCGCCGGTTTCGGGGGCGGGGAGAATGTCGGAAGAGGCCTGGACCTTGATGCCTACAGGCAGAACCGGATGCCGGGTCTTTCTTTCGGCCCCGGGGACAGGTACAGGGTAGAAGACGGTCTTATAGAGTTCGGCGGAGATCGCATCGCCGTGCTCTACTCTGAAGGGGATATAACCGATTCGGAAGGCCGGACCATTGAGGATAGCGGTGTGCTTGTAAAAGGAGAAGACGGCCTTTTTTACATAATCGTGCGGGCCGGACCCGGCATTCCGGAAGAGGAGGTGAAAGACGCCGTTCTTCACGAGTTCGTCGCCGCGCTTTCACTTATGGGGGGTATAGACGCCGAGACAGAGAGTGAGGCTATCCACCTTCTGGCAAGGGACGGCCAGCAGCTTAACAAAAAGGATTATAACGCCGGAATTGCCGCAGAGGAAGGCGAAGAGAGACCCGCGGGACGGGATGAAGCGGGAACAAAGAGGGCATTGAGGGACCGGCTTACTGTTATTGAGGATACGGGACGAATTTTAAAGGACGGGGCTTCCGGGGTTTTATCCTGTTTCGCGCAGTTTGCCCGTACTCTTGTCTTAGGAAGGCCGCTGTTCGCTCTTCTGGCCGCCGTGACAGGCATTATGGTCTTACAGTTCATTTCCCCCGCCGGAGAATCGAGGGCTCCCCCGCTCCGCGGGCAAGCCGCTCAGGTGTCAGAGGAAGCGGCCTCCTCATCAAAAGCGGCGGCTCTTACCGAAAACCTCAGGTACTCGGAGGGCGTCTACGGGCCCGTAG
>WJMG01000023.1 GCA_014728075.1 Candidatus Omnitrophota bacterium
ATAAAGTACATCCTCATCTTGCCGGAAACATGGGCCAACACTATATGCCCGTTTTCAAGCTTCACCCTGAACTTGGCGTTCGGCAGCGTTTCAACTATCTCACCTTCTACAACAATAGGTTCTTCTTTTGGACTCACGTTAATATCTCCGTTTTGTTTATTCCGACCATTACGGTATTCTCGAAATGCGCCGACAACTTCCTGTCTGCTGTCACGGCGGTCCAACCGTCCTCGAGTATTTCAACCTCTCTTTTACCCTGGTTTATCATAGGTTCTATGGCGAGGAGAAGCCCCTCCTCCAGAACCTGCCCTTTGCCTTTCTGCCCCCAATTGGGAACCTCGGGCGGTTCGTGCAACCGGACACCTATCCCGTGCCCGACAAAAGCTCTCACCTCTTCGAACCCCTCTCTTTCGGCTATTTTCTGCACGGCATTGGATACATCGTATAACCTGTTGCCGGCTACCGCTTCGTTCACCGCTTCGCGCAGACATTCCTCCGTAACTCTAACGAGCCTCTGGGCCTCATCACTGATATTCCCGACAGGAAAAGTCCTTGCCGCGTCGGCATAATAACCGTTCTTTTTAACCCCTACATCGACGGATATAATATCACCGTCTTCAAGCACCTTGTCCTCGGATGGTATGCCGTGCACCACCACTTCGTTCACTGAAGCGCATATGGTCGAGGGATATCCCTTATACCCTTTGAAAGCAGGTTCCCCCCCGTTGCGCAATATAAAATCCTCGGAAAAAGCGTCAAGTGCCGCCGTAGATACTCCGGCCTTTGCCTTTTCCCCGAGAATATTCAGGAGTTCCCTGACTATCGCTCCCGCTTCCCTTATCCTGCGGACATCGGCGTCGTTATTGAGTATCGTCATCGATAAAGCCCTCCGCGCGGAACAGGGCATCGATCTCTTCAAAGAGCTTTCGCGCTTCCAGATCGCCGTTAACTTCGGCAAGGAGGCCCTTGTCCCTGTAATAGTCAACAAGGTCCCGGGTACTTTTCTTGTACACTTCAAGCCTGTTCTTTACCGTCTCCGGTTTATCGTCTTCTCGAAGAAGAAGCTTTTCCCCGCAGACATCGCAAACACCCTCTTTCTCCGGAGGCATATTAGTAACATGGTAAACCTTGCAGTTATTGGGGCAAACCCGCCTTCCGGAAAGCCTTTCTATAACGACATCATCGGAAACCGCCACATACAGAACTTTGTCAAGCTTTCTTTCTTCCGCCTTGAGCGACGCGTCAAGGACCTCGGCCTGGTTCCTTGTCCTGGGAAATCCGTCAAGGATAACCCCGCCTTCCGCGTCCTCCCGGGACATTCTATCCATGACCAGACTGCAGACGACCTCGTCGGGTACGAGCTCTCCTCTGTCCATGTATTCCCTGGCTTTTAAACCTGTTTCCGTGCCCTCTTTAATAGCGCTTCTGAGCATATCACCCGTCGAAACATGAAGAAGGCCGTATTCGTTCACGAGTATTTCCGCCTGGGTCCCCTTCCCGGCCCCCGGAGCGCCGAGCAGAACGATATTAATGTTCTTTATACTTCCACTGCTCACGAAAGCCTCCCTTTGACCCTTCCTTTTTTCATGAATCCTTCATAATGCCGCATAAGCATGTGCGATTCGATCTGCCTCATAGTGTCAAGCATAACACCTACGATAATAAGGAGACCGGTGCCGCCGAAAAAGCTTGCCACCAGAAAAGGGATACCCATCTGGCTGCTTATAACACTCGGAAGGATGGCGATAACGGTAAGGAACACGGCACCCGGAAGCGTTATCCGGGTCATGACGAAGTCAAGATATTCAGCTGTTTGTTTTCCCGGCCGTATACCCGGCACAAATCCCCCGAACCTCTTCATGTTATTCGCCATATCAACGGGATTAAATGATATGGCCGCGTAAAAATAACAAAAGAACAATATAAGAAGCGAGTAAAGTACATAATAAAGAGGCCTCCCCATCATAAGCGCGCTGGCCAGCCCCTGTATATGCCGGTTCGGCACAAGTCCGGCTATTGTAGCCGGGAACATAAGTATGGACTGCGCGAATATGATCGGTATAACGCCGCCCTGGTTGACCCTGAGCGGTATGAAAGTGCTCTGTCCTCCGTATATCTTCCGCCCTACGACTCTTTTGGCATACTGTACGGGTATTTTTCTCTGCCCCTGCGTTATAAGGACCACCGCCACGATAACCGCGATGAACATAAACCCGAGAAAAACCGCTTTAAAGGGGTCGATCTGTGATTCACCTGCCGTTCCGGGAGCTATAAGGGAAAAAAGCTGAAATATAGCTGACGGAAAGCGGGAAATTATACCTGCCGTGATTATTATGGAGATCCCGTTGCCGATCCCTTTTTCCTGTATCTGTTCTCCAAGCCACATTATGAAAGCGGTCCCGGTGGTCAAAGTTATCATGGTCAATATCCGGAATCCCCATCCGGGGAACTGGACGATCTGCATGCCCTGGAAACGGGCGGGATTCTCCAGCCACAGGGCTATAAAAAAGGACTGTATAAGAGCTAGAAAGATAGTTCCGTAACGGGTATACTGGGTGATCTTCTTTCTTCCCTCATCACCCTGTCTCGCCGTACGCTCAAGAGCCGGTATAACGGTAGTCAAAAGCTGCAGGATAATGGACGATGAGATGTACGGCATGATACCGAGCGCGAAAATGGTCAGCCTCTGCATCGCGCCGCCCGAGAACATGTTCATCAGACCGAAAAGCGTCCCTCCCTGGGTCCTGGCCATGTTGGCGAAGAACTGGGCGAGTTTCGCTCCGTCAATGCCCGGTGTCGGTATGAACGCTCCGATCCTGTAAACGGCAATGAGACCGAGAGTGAAGAGTATCTTCTTTTTTAAGTCCGGTATCTTGAAAAGATTTGAAAAAGCCTCAAACACTTTATTCTCCTTATGCTGTTTCTGCCTTGCCGCCCGCTCCCTCGATCGCCTTCCTGGCGGTTTCGGAAAAAGAATCTGCCTTAACGGTCACGGCCTTTTCCAGTTTGCCTTTGCCGAGGACCTTGCACGGAAGGTCTTTCTTACGGATCATCCTGTTCTTGAGCAGAAAATCCTTGTCGACTACGGCTCCTTCTTTCACCTCATCGGAATTCTGGAGAGTACCAACATTAACGACATTCCATTGCTTTTTCCACTTGTTGTTGAACCCTCTTTTGGGTATCCGCCTCATAAGGGGCATCTGCCCGCCCTCAAAACCGAGGTAATTCTTGCTACCGGTACGCTGGCCTGCGCCCTTATGTCCTCTGCCTGCGGTCTTGCCTTTTCCGGAACCCACACCGCGCCCCTTGCGTTTCGCTTTGCCAATCTGTTTTGCGGGCTTTTTTATATCTTCTATTTTCAATACCATGGTATTTTCCCTTTATTTTTTAACGGTTTCCGATATCTCGCTTATCCTTTTCAACCGGAGCTGGCCGAAGCCGTCCAGAGTGGCCTTGACCACATTGACGGCATTTCTGGACCCCAGGGTCTTGGTAAGGATATCCTTGATGCCAACGGCATCACACATAGCCCTTACCGTGCTCCCGGCTATAACACCGGTACCGGGTCCGGCAGGTTTCAGCATGACCCGGGAAGCCTTGTAACGGCCTATTACTTCGTGGGGTATTGTGTCGCCCTTGAGTTTCACGCTCCTGAAACTCTTTTTGGCGGTAGCGGAACCTTTCTTTATGGCCTCAACGATCTCATTGGATTTACCGAGACCGACACCGACATTACCCTGTCCGTCGCCTGCCACTACCATAGCGCTGAAAGAGAAATTCTTTCCGCCCTTTACGACCTTGGAAACCCTTTTGATGCTGACCACTTTTTCGAGAGAACCGTCATCCTCTTTTTCCCTGTTCTGTGTCCTGCGGGAACGGGGAGATCTGCCCCTGCGGCCCTGTTTGCGCGATCTGTCATCACCACCGCCGCCGGCCTCTCCGGAAGAGGACGAGCTGTCACGGTTTTCTTTATCCCCTGAAAGATCTTCCGTCTTCCCGGGTTCCGCGGAAGCTTTTTTCTCTTCGGCCTTCTGCTTTTTAATGGCCTCTTCGGTCTTTTCTGTCTGCATTTCCTGTTCTTTTCTTTCCTCGTTCGACATCTATCCTCCCGTTAGAATTCGAGTCCGTTCTCCCTGGCCGTATCGGCCAATGCCTTGACTACACCGTGATATGGATATCCGGAACGGTCGAAAACTACCTTCTTAACACCTTTCGGTTTGGCTAATTTAGCGATCTCTTCTCCCAGGGACTTAGCTGTTTCCACATTATTGAAATTCGCCTTAAGGGCCTTGCCCCTGAAATCCCTGGAGCGCGTCGTTATCGCGCAAAGCGTTTTACCTTCCAGATCGTCTATCAGCTGGACCGAAATATTCTTATTGCTCCGGCTGATGCACATGCGCGGCCTTTCCGCTGTACCGGATATCTTTTTTCTTATAGATATCTTTCTTCTCCGTCTTCTTCTTACTTTATCCATTTTCTTTCCTTTTATTGTAGCTTTACGCCTGACGCCCGGCCCGGGCCCGGCGTTAAGCGATACTCTTACCCTGTTTCTGCCTTACATATTCCCCTTCATACCTTATCCCTTTGCCCTTATACGGCTCCGGGGGATAGAAATCCCTTATCTCGGCAGCAGTTTCACCCACTTTCTGCTTGTCAATGCCTTTTACGACTATCTCGGTGGCGCTGGGAGTCTCTATCGTTATGCCTTCGGGAGGCGTGAACTCGACACTGTGAGAAAAACCGATATCCAGAACGAGTGTCTTCCCTTTCATCTGGACCTTATAACCGACCCCCTGCACTATAAGCTTTTTCTGAAACCCTTCCTTGACACCGATGACCATATTCTGCAAAAGGCTTCTGGTCGTGCCGTGCAGGGCTTTGTCCTTCCTGGAATCGGACGGCCTTTCGACCGTGATCGTATTATCGGCCGATTCTACCTTGAAATTGTCCGGCACGATATGTTCCATCTTATTGGAGCCAGACTCTATCGTTATTTTTGAACCGTCTATATTGACCTTTACCCCGCCGGGCACTTCGATCGGCCTTTTTCCTACTCTAGACATTTACCTTCTCCTGTTCCTTTAGCGCTGCCAGCGCTGCGGTTTTAACCCTCTTACCAAATTTCACAAAGAACTTCACCGCCGACCCCGGCTTCACGGGCTTCGGAGTCGGTCATAAGCCCTTTATTGGTCGACATAATAGAAATACCGACGCCACCCCGAACCTCTTTGACATCCTCGGCGCAGATGTAAACCCTTCTCCCGGGTTTGGAGATCCTGTTTATAGCTTCCAGGCAGGGGGTCCCGTCCTCAAGGTATTTAAGGTAAACCTTGACCATCCCCTGTTTGTTATCTTCTATGACCTTGAAGTTATCGATAAAACCTTCCCTCCGGACGATCTCGAGAAGCCCCTCGACGGTACCGGACCTTTTGACCAGTGCCGACTTTTTGCCGACGCGGTTCGCGTTCCTTATAACGGTTAACTGGTCGGCTATAAAATCTGAAACGCTCATTTATTTCTCCTTATATTAGTTCTTTTGTCTGTAGTCCGCAGTTCCGGGTCACCGGCTCCGGGGCACGAACCCCAAACATATATCTTATCACCAGCTGGCTTTGCGTACACCGGGTATCTCTCCTCTGGAAGCCATTTCCCTGAAGCATATTCTGCAAAGCTGGAACCTTCTCATGTAGCCCTTTTTCCTGCCGCATATCTGGCACCGGGTTATCCTGCGCGTGCTGAACTTGGGTTTTCTTTTTGATTTTTCGATAAGTCCTGTTTTTGCCATATTTCCCTCTGTATTTTGTTATTTTTTGGCGAACGGCATACCGAAGCTCTCAAGCAGAGCTTTTGCTTCCTGCTTGTTCCCGGCCGTCGTTACAAAGCATATATCCAGTCCATGGGCCATCGGTATTTTGTCGAGATTAAGCTCGGGGAAAATACTCTGGTCCTTGACGCCGAGGGTGTAATTCCCGTGCTGATCGAACGCGGATACGGACACGCCCCTGAAATCCCTTATCCTGGGAATAACGAAATTCACGAGCCTGTCCAGGAATTCGTACATCCTGCTTCTCCTCAGGGTTACCTTGTAGCCTACCGGCGCACCGTCGCGTATTTTAAAATTAGAGATCGATTTCTTCGCCTTCGTGAGCAGGGGTTTCTGGCCGGATATAGCCGCTATCTCGTCACGAACGGGTTCAATAAGCTCTTTCTGGTGCGCCATAGCGCCCAGTCCGACATTGATGACGATCTTTTCAAGTTTAGGCACCTGCATACGGTTCTTATAGCCGAACTTTTCCATCATCGTCGGGACTATTGAATTCAAATATTCTTCTTTTAGTCTTTCCATCTCTCAGCTTTCTCCCTTTACAGCTCCCCGTCGGGTTTCCCGGATCAAAGAACTTCCTTGCATTTTTTACAATATCTGACTTTACTGCCGTCGTTCAGAATATCCACACCCACCCGGGTGGAACGCGAACAGCCTTTACAGACTACGGACAGGTTTGAAACATGTATCGGGGCCTCACGGGTAATTATCCCTCCCTGCTGGTCCTGCCGGGTCCGCCGCGCGTGTTTCTTGGCGAAATTAACACCCTGCACGATGGCTTTGTCGACATCGGGGTATATTTTGAGCACTTTTCCCGTTTTGCCCCTGTCCTTGCCTGAAAGGACTTTTACGGTATCGTTTTTCTTTATATGCAGCATCTGGTCTCCTCCTAAAGTACCTCTGGCGCGAGCGAAACGATCTTCATGAAATTCTTTCTGCGGAGTTCCCTGGCGATGGGCCCGAAAACACGGGTACCCCTTGGGTTACCGTCCTTGTCGATAATAACCACGGCGTTGCTGTCGAACTTGAGCACAGTTCCGTCAGGCCTCTTTATGGGATAAGCGGTCCTCACGATCACACCCCTTACGACATCGCCCTTCTTGACCTCGGCGGTCGGCGTGGATTCCTTGACGCTGCAGGTTATTACATCTCCTATTTCCGCGACCCTTCTGCCCGAACGGCCTATAACGCCTATCATAGCGGCTCTTTTAGCCCCGCTGTTATCCGCTACGTCCAGAATACTTCCCATTATTATCATGGCTGTTAACCCCTTTGTGCTTTTTCGACAATTTCCACGACCCGGAATCGCTTGTTTTTGGAAATGGGCCTTGTTTCAACTATTCTTACGAGGTCACCCCGTTCCGCCTCGTTCTTCTCGTCGTGGGCGGTAAGCTTTGTGTGCTGTTTAACGAATTTCTTGTAAAGAGGATGAATGACCCTCTGTTCCCAGAGAACGGTAACGCTCTTATCCATGGCGGAGCTTAAAACCTTCCCTGTTATCGTCTTTTTATTGGGTTTAGTGCTACTCACCTTTCTTCTCCTTTAAAATTGTAAGGCATCTCGCGATGTCTTTTTTCAGGTCCCTGAACCTGTTAGGCCTTTCTATACGCCCGCTGGAACTTTCAGCCCTGAGCTGAAAAAGCTTTTCCTTCATTTCCAGGATATTCTGTTCGATCTCGGCATCTGTCATATTCCTTATCTCGCTCGGCTTCACTACGCTCCTCCCCTGGTGATGAATTTTGTCTTGGCGGGCAGCTTATGGGCCGCAAGCCTGAAAGCGTCACGGGCAAGGTCTTCAGGTACTCCCTCCATCTCGAAAAGTATCCGGCCTTTTTTGACTACCGCTACCCAACCCTCCGGGGAACCCTTACCTTTACCCATTCGGGTCTCAGCGGCCGTCTTGGTAAAAGGCTTGTCGGGAAACACCCTTATCCACAGTTTTCCGGCCCTTCCGGTCTTCCTGGCCAGAGCTACCCTGGCCGCCTCTATCTGACGGTCGGACATCCAGAAGGTCTCAAGGGCCTTAAGCCCGAACTCGCCGAAGCTGAGATAGCTTCCCGCAAGGCTTTTCCCTTTTCGTTTGCCCCTCTGTTGTTTCCTGAATTTTACTCTTTTGGGCATTAAAGCCATTTTAAATTACTCCTCTTTTCCTTTTTTGACTTTCTTCCTGGCGCCAAGATCGGTATCGAACTTTTCGCCTTTGTATATCCAGACCTTTATGCCGATAACTCCATATGCGGTACGGGCCTCGGTAAAAGCGTAATCTATGTCGGCCCTTATAGTCTGAAGTGGTATTTTGCCCCACTTGTAGCTTTCCGCCCTGGCTATCTCGGCACCCGCGAGCCTCCCGGCGCAGCGGACCTTTATCCCCTCGCCGCCCGCGTCTTTGAGAGCCTGAAGGGCTTTCTTCATCACCCTCCTGAAAGCTACACGCTTTTCGATCTGAAACGCGATGTTGTCGGCCACGATCTTTGCGTCGAGGGCGGGATTGTCTACCTCTTTGATGTCGATGATAAGTTTGGTCTGATCACCGACGATGTTCTGTATCCTTTCCTTAAGGAGCTCTATCTGTGCCCCCTTTCTCCCTATTATCATTCCCGGGCGGCCGGAAAATATCAGCACCCTGACGCGGCTGGAAGCTCTTTCGATCTCAACCTTGGACACGAAAGCGCTGTTCAGTTCCTTGAGTATGAGTTTCCTTATCTTGGCGTCCTGTATTATATTTTTGGGAAATTCCTCTTTGGTCGCGTACCAACGGCTCCCCCAGTCGCGGATCACTCCTATTCTGAAACTTGTCGGGTGGACTTTTTGACCCATATCACTTACTCTCCTTGTTTGTTTTTACCGTTTTCTCCTGAACCGCGCTGTCAAGCTCAACATACACATGAGAGGTGCGGTGCCTTATGGGAGTGGCCCTTCCCATGGTTGCCGCACGGTATCTCCTGAACATGGGGCCGTCATCGGCGCTTATCGCGGAGATAACTACATCCTTTGCGAGTATTTTCTCCTGTCGGTTCTGGTTCAGGTTGGCGAAAGCCGAAGCTACCACCTTCTTTATCGGGCCGCAGGCCCTTTTCCCGGCGCTTTCGAAGATGAAGTTGGCCTCCTCGACCGTCTTGCCTTTTACCAAATCGGTCACGAGCCTGGCTTTCCTGGCTGACATCCTGATATATTTGGCTTTTGCTTTAGCGAGCATGGTTCTCCTCTTTCAATTAGGTCTTTTCCGTTGACGGTTTCTGAGCGGCGCTGTGACCCCTGAAGGTCCTGGTAGCCGCGAACTCCCCGAGCTTATGCCCGACCATGTTCTCCGTTATGAACAAAGGATGGAACTTCTTCCCGTCGTGTATGGAAATGGTGAGCCCCACGAACTCGGGCAGTACCGTCGATCTCCTGGACCAGGTTTTGATCGGTTTCTTGCTGCCTGAATCCAGCAGAGCGCGCACTTTTTTCATTAGTTTTTCGTCTACGAACGGTCCTTTTTTGATCGACCTTGACATATCTGATTTCCTCCGTTATTCTCGTTGCCCATCCAAGCCTGAAAGCTTTTGAGCGCCTTATTTCCTTCGTTTTATTATCTTGCTGTCCGAAGCAAGCTTTTTCTTACGGGTCTTGAGCCCCTTGGTTATCTTGCCCCATGGAGTACACGGGTGACGCCCGCCGCTCGACTTTCCTTCGCCCCCGCCCATGGGATGGTCTACGGGGTTCTTTGCCACACCGCGCGACCGCGGCCGCCTGCCCAGATAACGGGACTTGCCGGCCTTGCCCAGGGAGATGTTCTCGTGATCGGAATTACCGACTTTCCCCAGCGTAGCGAAGCAATTTTCGCTTACCAGACGGATCTCTCCGCTGGGCATCTTGAGATGCACATTGCCTCCGTCCCTGGCCTGGACGACGGCGCTTATCCCCGCGGACCTGGCGATCTTCGCGCCGGAACCCGGGCTGAGTTCTATGCAGAACACCTCTGACCCTACAGGGACCCTTTTAAGAGGCATCGCGTTTCCGGCTTCTATTTTGGCTTTCTCGCCGCAATATACGGCTGTCCCGGCCCTTGCGCCGTCCGAAGCGATGTTATAGACCTTTTCCCCGTCATCGTACTTGACCAGAGCTATCCTGGCCGAACGGTTCGGATCGTATTCGACTGCTTCTATTACTCCCTTCTGTCCCTTCTTGGAGTATTTGAAATCAATTAATCGGTATTTTCTTTTATGTCCCCCGCCGCGGCCTCCTACGGTTTTACGGCCCTTGTTGTTCCTTCCGCCTGATTTCTTTAAAGGGGCCGTAAGGGATTTTTCCGGTCTTTTCTTTGTTATTTCGGAAAAATCGGAGATCTTGGCCCATCTTGTGCCGGGAGTCACCGGATTATATTTTCTTGTGCCCATATCAAGTTACCTCTATCCTGTTATCTGGTTTAAGCGTCACTATGGCCTTTTTCCAGGAGGATGTCATCCCTTCCCTGTACCTGACCCTTTTTTTCTTGCCCTTAACGGTCAATACATTGACTGACTTGACCGCTACTTTATAAATATCCTCGACTGCACGCTTTATTTCGATCTTGTTCGCCGCGGGACTTACCTTGAAAAGGTACTTGTTATCGGCCAGCATCTCCGACCCTTTCTCGGTCCTTAACAGATTGATTATTACCTCGTGAGCTGTTTTCATTTTAACCTCTCAGAAAGTTTTTCAAGAGCCTCTTTTTCGATAACGACCGACTCGTTGAGAAGCACATCCCTCGCGTTCACATTGCGCCCCTCCATGAGGCTTACATTGCTGATATTCCGCGCCGACAGGGCGACCTCACCGGTCAGATCATCGACAACGACGAGCGCCTTCCCTTCGACTTTGAGGTTATCAAGGATGGCCTTGAATTCCCTGGTCCTGGGCTTTTCGAGCTCCAGTTTGACCACCGGTTTTATCATATTCTCGGAAAGCCTGGCGTTCAGAACCGACACGAGGGCCTTCTTACGGGCCTTTTTCGGCATGGAATAGCTGTAGTCCCTGGGCTTCGGACCGAAGGCGACGCCCCCGTGACGCCACAGCGGGTTCCGGGAAGAACCGAACCTGGCACGCCCCGTGCCTTTCTGCCTCCAGGGCTTCTTACCGCCGCCGGAAACCTCGCTTCTGGTCTTCGTAGAAGCGTTACCCTGCCTGGCGTTGGCTTCGTACATTTTCTTTACCTCGTAAAGCAAAGTCATGTTCACGCGGCCGTCAAAGATCTCTTTATCGAGCTCAATAGTCCCGGCCGGCTTGCCCTTGAGGTCATAAACCTGTAATTTAGTGTTTATCTTTTCCATGATCATTCTTCGGCTTCCTCTTTATTATCATTGGTTTCCTGCTCTTCGGCTTCTTCCGGGACGATCCTTTCGGCGATCGGGCGTTTCTTCGCGAACCGTATTTCGAGATGGCCGCCGTTAGCGCCCGGAACGGCACCCTTCACGGCTATGGTGGAGCTATCCTTGTCGACCTCAACGACCAGCACATTCTGAACGGTTGCCCTTGTGTTCCCCATCTGTCCGGGCATTCCGTGTCCCTTGAATATACGCGACGGGGACGCGCTGCAGCCGACCGAGCCGGGGGCACGGTGTGACATGGAACCGTGTGTTTCCTTTCCTCCCGACCATCCGCAGCGTTTCATACCGCCCTGAAAGCCTTTTCCCTTTGTTATCCCTGAAATGTCCAGGTAGTCGCCTTCCTGGAACTGGCCGGTAGTTATCGTGTCTCCGACCTTTATCTCGGAAACCTCATCACAGCGTATCTCCCGCACGAATTTTTTTGCCGGTATCCCGTTCTTTTTGGCATATTCCCTCTGAGGCTTCTTAAGAAGGCTCTCCCGGGTGTTCCCGTAGCCTATTTGAACGGCGGAATAACCGTCTTTGTCTTTTGTCTTTATTCTCTGCACAACGCAGGGGCCGGCCTCGATCACGGTCACCGGTATCTTGTTGCCGTCCTCGTCGAACACTTGCGTCATGCCCAGTTTTTTTCCAAGGATTCCAGGAATCATTTCTCCCTCTCTATTTGAAGATTGCGCCTTTGATCCGTTAAATCAAAAGACGAAAAACCTACTTTATCTCAACATCCACTCCGGCCGGCAGATCCAGTTTCCTCAAAGCGTCTATCGTCTTGGAGGTAGGGTCCATTATGCCCAGCAGCCTCTTATGCGTTTTGAGCTCGAACTGCTCGCGTGACTTTTTGTCAACATGAGGCGACCTCAGAACGGTGAACAGCTCCCTCTTTGTCGGAAGCGGCACGGGGCCGACTATAGAGGCTCCTGTCTTCTTGACGGTTTCAACGATCTCTTCCATTGAAACATCCAGAAGTTTGTGGTCATAAGATTTTAGCCGTAAATGTATTTTTTGCTGTTTTGCAGTTTTAGCCATTGTTCTACTTTGATCTCCTCTTAGCGTTATGAGCGCCGCTTTCTTCCTGCCCAGCGGCGCCCATTTTCATGTCTCTGCCTGCCTTATTCGATTATCTCGGAGATAACCCCGGCTCCTACCGTCCTTCCGCCTTCAC
>WJMG01000024.1 GCA_014728075.1 Candidatus Omnitrophota bacterium
ATACCCTACACCCTGTACCCTAAACGCTCTCTTTTAGCCCAAATTGCGTCATTGCGAGGAGGAGCAAGGCGACGACGAAGCAATCTTAATCTTCAGATCCTTCGCTCACTTCGTTCACTCAGGATGACAGCGTAGGTTTCGTCATTCTGAGGAGGCATAGCCAACGAAGGATCTATACCCTGTACGCTATACGCTCTCCCGTGCCCGGCGCCTTATCTCATACCTCTTTAGCTCTATCTCATATATATATATAGCCTTACAAACATTATAAGCAAACCCGGGATAGCCGTCGAGAAAGCCGAATCTCAAAATATAAGTGTAAAAAAAGTAAATAAGCGGCTTGCACGGAAGCCTGTAAAAGAACCTTTTAAGGGTTCGCCTCAAACTGAGCCAGTCCCGAAAACTCTTCCCGTTAATGTTTTTACCCGCCCCCCTGTCGTATCGATGCGTCTCGAGAAGATACGCTTCCCAGCTTGAATACCTGTTATGCCTGTTAAAGTAATAGTAAAGGTCCCGCTGGTCATTATGCGTTATCCTGGTCTTCAGGAACCCTACTTTCCCGTTAATGATCTGGTGTTCATGCACTTCAACATCGGCTCTGTCTTCCAGGGCTGAATCATCCAGCTCCTCGTAGCTTGCTTTTTTATGCTTAAAGAACACTACTTTCCGCACGGGATCTCCGTATCTGATGAGCTTTCCCAGAAAATAATAATTGAACCTGGCTACAAAACCCGAACATCCCTGATCGTTTTCCAAAATACTTCTTATTTCCGCGCCAAGACTCTCCGGAACTATCTCATCCGCGTCGAGCATCAACACCCATTCGTGAGAAAAGGACATGTTCTTTATCGACCAGTTCTTTTTCTTGGGGAATTTTCCGTTCCACTCGAACTGATATATTTTATCGGTGTATTCTCCGGCGATATCAAGCGTCCGGTCTTCGCTTTGGGAATCCACGATAAAGATCTCGTCCGCCCACTTGACGCTTTCCAGGCATTGCCGAATATTCTTTTCCTCGTTCTTCGTCATAATTAAAATCGATATGGGGACTTTATTATCCATGGATCTCTCCTTTAATTATTTTCTCGTATATCTTTATCTGCTTTTGTGTGATCGTGTCCCAATCGTATTTTTCCCCTGCCAGCCTCAGAGCGTTCGCTCCCATCTTCGTCCTTTTCCTTTCCGAACACATGAGTTCCCCTAAACTTTCCGAGATACTGTCTTCCCTGAGCTCAAAAACCTTGCCCGCGTTATACTTCTTAATGTCCGAGGCTATACCCACATTTTTAGAGATACACACGGGCTTGCCATACGCTAAGGCCTCAGCAACCGCGACCCCAAAGTTCTCGGTATAAGATGGCAGAATGTAAATATCGGCCAGACTTAAAAGGGCTTCCTTTTCCTTCCCGAATACATACCCGGTGAAATGAACATGCTTTCCTGTATGCAAGCTATCTATCTTTTCCTTCAGCTCATTAACATAACTTTCCCTGCCTTCGCCCGCTATTACAAGTATCCAGTCGGGATACTTCCTGAAAATACCGTTAATTACCGGAATGACCGTTTCCAGCCCTTTTTTAGGATGTATCCTTGAGATGAACAATAATATTTTCTTGTCTTCGAATCCGGGAAATCTCGCGTATGCTTCCCGTCTGGCCATTACACCACCGATCCGGACACCAAGGGGCAAGACATATCCCTGCTTCCTTTTCAATTTAACTATCAAGTTGTCCCTCTCATCTTCCGTAGTAAAATGAAGCATCGCGGCCTTCTCAAGAGTGCGTTTTTCTATAAGTTCCAGGTAAATCTTTTTCAATAAATAACTTTTGTTCCTTAACGACCACTCGTAAAGCTGCCCGATGGTACGGACTATATAGGGGATCTTTTCTTTTTCCGCCAAACGCGCCGCCAGCATCGTCGAATACACGAAAACTGAATGGATGTGAACGATATCGTATTTTTTTATATGTTCTTCAAGCCACTTCCTCATCCCCGGCGAATATTTATATTCCCCCAAACACCTCTCGAAAAAACGCGTTTTGACCCTCTCCGGGACTTCAGGGTTTTCCCCGGGAAAACGCGTAGCTGCTATTTCCGGGCATATCCCCGCCCTCTTCTGGGCGAGAACCATCTCTACAAGCGCCTTACTGGGCCCTCCGTACTTTTTATCCAGCGAAGATATTACATGTAGGACTTTCACGCCGGTTCTCCGCCGACCTTTTCCTGCGCGCCGATCGTATGATCTAAATACGGTATTGAAAAGACGAGCCCGGCCGTAAGCCAGAAATAAAAATTAAGTATGTGGTTAAAGACCACGGGGGAATGCAGATTGAACAAAATAAACAGGAAAAGCGCGAAACTGAAACATCTCAACCTCTCGTTCTTTGTCCGCCTGTAAACCCTGAAAGCCGAAACTATGACGCCTATCTTCAAAAAATAGTAGAACAGAAAGCCCACCAGCCCGAGTTCAAGCATCACCCTTTTGGGCTCTCCTTCGTATCCTTCGTCCCAAAGAACAGTTTCGTTTTTATACCCTTCTATCTTCATTATGTTCTGGGTCATGCCCGTACCGTATCCGTACCATGATATGTAAGAAAGAGGCCTCATGATCTCCTCCACCCTTTCTCCCAGGTCGCGGGTCCCCCTTTCTTCTATGATCTCGTAAGAGGTTTCAAGAAGTTCCCTGCTATCTTCGACCAGGGAAGGCATGTAAAAGGCCGCGAAAAGTACGGCTATTCCGGCCACAAGCGCTATTTTTATCATTCCGCCTATATCTTTCAGGAAAATGCGGCCCAAGCACAAGATCCCTCCCGTGACAAGATAAGCGACCGTTCCCCTGGAACCGTTCATCATGGAATTAGACACGATGAAAATAAAAACAGCTGAAACCATTATCACCTTGAATATATTCCTTTTTGTTGAAAAAAAAGCCAGCGACAAAAACCCGGCAAATGTAAGATAGACCGCGTATCCTCCCAGATAAGAAAAAGTTCCCGTTATCCTGGGGTGCCCCATAACGCCAACGACATTTGCCGTGTCAACCACATATTTGTTTATGTAAGCAGCCTGGGGAGAAAAAAACTGTACTACACCAAGAATGCCGACGGGAACGAAAATAAGTATATTGAACAGCACAAATCTTTCAAGCTGATGTTCATCTGCAAATATGCAGGGAACCATGAAGATCAAAAGGATGAACCAGCAGTACTGCGCCAAACCAAAGGCTCCAATAAACACAGACGGCAAATTGGGATTGAACATCTGGAAAAAGGCTATAACCGCCAGTCCGGCAACAAGAAGTTTGATAAAAGCGGGAACGGAGAGTCGAGAAATGACTTCATGGTCCTTTATTTTCTTTTTATCTAACTTATAAAACAAAAAAGCAACGCCTACGAGAAAATATTTTGTTATGTAAAAAATATTACCCATGGAGGGGGAGATCCATTTTCTGAAAGCTCCCTCAAGCACCACCCATAGGACACAGATATATATTACGAACTTGAACTTCATCCTGTCACCGGTGCATATTCTCTTACTATTTTCAAGAACTTATCCCTGAAAACATTGTATCCAAAACATTCTATTGCCTTCTCCCTTAACTTTTCGCGATTGTATATATACGGGTGTCCGCTTCTGCCGGAAAGTATTTCACAGATACGACCGGCCAATTCCTCTTTATCCCCCGTCGCCACCAGAACACCGAGTTCCCCCCCGGCCAGCGCTTCTGTGGCGCCACCGGCACAGGATGCTATCACAGGTTTGCCGCAGGCAAGAGCTTCAAGATAAACTATACCGAACCCTTCTTTTCCCGAGGGCATAACGAAAAGATCGCAAAGGTTGTAATGGTCAGCCAGCTCAGCATCACGGACCTCTCCCGCAAGAACAACATCATCCCCTAGTCCTTTTGCCCTTATCACCTCTTCCACTCTTCTCCTGTCAGGCCCGTCTCCGGCGATAATATACTTACATTTGCCAGTCTTTTTTTTAACAATGCTTAAGACATCTATAACTTCATCATATCCTTTTTGCCTGTCTTCTCCGGCAAGCCTGCATACAGTAAGGATTACATGGCAATCCTTAGGGATAAGATACCTTTCAAGAAGATATAGCGGTTTCTGCCTTATGGTAAACCTCCGCTCATCAAAACTCGGCGGTATTATTTCAAGTTTTAAAGCTTCGCGTCCGATCTGTTGTATTATTTTATTTTGAGTAAAATTACTTATCGAAACAATTCTATCTGACAAACTTATGGATTTTTTTGTCGTCTTGGCAAGTGCTCCCCATACTTCTATGCCATATAACACCACTATATATCTGATCTTGAAGATTTTCTTAAGGGCCATGGCTATAGGCGAAAAATTCGCGTGGGCAACTATTATCAGGCCGGGCCTTTGCACGACACCCATGCAGAAAAGCTTTAACGAAAAAATAAAAGTCCTTATCCCCGGAGGGTATTTGCCGGTCGCAATAACCTTCATCCTCTTTCCGGAAAAACACTGTTTTGCCGGGCCTCTATCGTTTTTGATAAAAACTTTTACATTTTCCGCCGGGCTCTCCTCCTCCGTAAGCACCCTTAAAATGTCCTCGGAGTATTTCTGTATTCCACCTTTATGCTGGAACACTCCGCTTGTCCATAAATGCACCTTCACGCCAGAAGCTCCCTGATCTTGAAAACCAGATTCCGCCTGTATCTTTCCCAGGAATATTTCTCAGCTGTTCTCCGGGCGTTTTGTCCCATCTCGCGGGTTCGTTCACGGTTCAGGTAACACCATTCTACTTTCTCTTTGAGGGCCGCGACATCCCTTATAGGAAGAATGAACCCGTCTTGTCCGTCGGTTAAAATATCAGGACCCGCGGTATTTTGTGTGGCTATTACAGGAAGGCCGCAAGACATTGCCTCAAGTATGACCATACCGAAACCCTCGACAAGCGACGGAAAAACAAAAAGATCTGCCGAATTGTAATACTTTACTAATTCCTTATGTGGTACAGGGGGTATATATTTGATTCCGGCACCGGTATTTTCCAGATATCCTTCCGGGAAATGGTCTTTGCCTATTAAAACCAGTTCGGCGTCTTTAAGGCCTAGTTCCCTCCATGCCTTTACAAGATAGTGAACTCCTTTACGGGGCCCGACCAGCCCCGCAAAAAGTACCGTAAACTTATCCCCTTCTTTTCTGCCTGAACGATCGAAAAGAGTCGAAGAGACTCCATACGGAATAACAGTTATTTTCCCGGCGGGTATACCTTCTTCCAGCAATGAGTTTTTTGTAACGGTAGAAGCGACAAATATATGATCGGCTAACTCTATTTCCCGTTCCTTTCTATCTATCTTCCACGCAGGCTCACTGGCCGCCTTAAGCGAGTCCGCTAATTCCGGGAAGGTCGCCGCTTCCTCTTTTTGTATCTTCTGGGCTTTTCTGTAGAACATTATCGGGAGATCGTAAAAACATTTCATCCCTGACCTTTTTGCGGCCGTAAAGGTCGACGCGGCGCCGTCCTCATATGAATATACAGCTTGAGAGTCCTCTTTCAATAACTCCTTCGCCACATTTTCATCAAAGCTCCTGTAAACAGAATCTACTGAAAAATGCCCCAAAAACTCCTTGTTAAAGACATACCTTGCGGCAAGCCTCACGATCTCCCTAAAAGGACACATGTGTGTTTTTTTTATAATATCCTTTGGATATATCCGGTGGAATAATTCTTTGTAAAACATTTTCGCCAGAATAGAATCCTCACGAAAAGCAAATGTCGTATAATATTTATCCAGCATTCCCGTCTCGTGAAATGCCATTAATACATTTCTTGAAACAGGATTTGAAGTTGGGTGACTTAACGATATCATTTTACCGTGTCAAATTACCTCATCGAGAATTTTTTCAAGATTATCAACTGAGCTTTGCGCTGAAAACTTTTCCCTGGCTTTTATATACGCCTTGGCACCGACCTCAAGGCGTCTTTCCGCATCCTCTGAAAGCACATCCATGAGACTCGCAAGTTTCTCCGGTTTATAGGGTTCCACCAGAAATCCGTCTAATCCGTCATCGATCATCTCCATAGGCCCTCCCTGCTTCGTGGCTATAACCGGTTTGCCTGCCATCATTCCTTCCGCTACAACCATCCCGAAAGGTTCAGGCGTCCTTGTGGTATGCAGAATGATATCAGACGCCTTCATTAATTCAGGGATATCATACCTCTCGCCTAAAAACTTAATATTTTCACATCCCCGGGCCAGCTCAAGCAATTTTTTCTTGAATTTCTCATCTTTCCTGAAGGAAATGTCCCCCGCTATCAAAAGAATTGCTCCATCACGGTTTTTCATGCTCCTGAACGCTCTTATAGCAACATCCTGGCCCTTCCATTCCTGCAATCTGCCCGCTAAAAGAAAAATTTTCATTTCAGGGTCTATTCCTAATGCCCTACTCATGGACATCCTGGTCTCATTCTTATTTATCTCGTCGTATATTGACCTATCCGCTCCGGGATAGTTTAAATAACATTTATCCCCCAGATACTTAATAACACTCTTTTGAGTGAACCGTGAATTAGCAACATACAATGTAGGTTTTATTCTAAAACTAGCTCCTTGAATAATATGGGAAAAATCGCTTTTTTTTATTTCATTATGTACTACAAAAATGCTTTTTTTATGTGTTATCCTCGATATTATACCTGCATACAACCAAGCATGCGGACCGTTGCCAATAACACATTCGATATCATGTCTATCAATTATTTTCATACATTCCTTTATGGCCCCAATTGTCTTTATTACCTCTTTAATCCTGCCTCCGTGAAGATCGTGGACACTTAAACCTGTCCTTTCAAAATGTTCATATACCGCCCCCCGCCTGACCACTGCGATATAAGGCTCATATTTTTTGTGTTTACCGATGGTGGCGGCTAACCATTTTTCAATTCCCCCAATAACATCTCCGCCGCCGTGTATGTATAAAATATTTTTCCTCTCCATGATACTATTGCGCCTTTATCGAGTTCAATCCCTCCCGAGCCTTGTATAAATTCTTTCGCATTCTGAAAATAACGGGTGATTTAAAAAAAATAGGATTTTACCCTTTATCATTTTTCTGATCTCTTCCCTTTCGTCGTCAGGACCAACATGGAATCCTTTTTTAAAGATCTGCGCCG
>WJMG01000025.1 GCA_014728075.1 Candidatus Omnitrophota bacterium
CGCCTGAGCCCACCGTTGAGGACACGGCCGATGAGACCGAACATGTATCCGTAAAGGAGGAAACCGCCGAAGAAAAGACGCCGGGACCGAGTTACAATATAAGGGTAGCCGCTTTCAGGAACAGGGATTCCGCTCTTTACGCGGTTGACGAGCTCAAAATGGAAGGGTATAATGCAGCCTACAGGCAGAGCGGGGACTGGTACCAGGTTTTCGTTGCCGGGTACAGGACGCGCGAAGAAGCTGAGAAGGATTCATGGCAACTCGCCGACCGGTATCCGGATTGTTATATAAAGCAAGTGAACAGTGATCAGTGAACGGTTAAGTTGTAAGCTAAAATATAAGCAGGAGGAAATACAATGTCACAACATCCGAGTTTGAAATCAGACCAGACAGGCGCAGCCTTTCGTTCCGTATTGAAAAGATACGAACGGATAAAGGAAATGTCGGAAAAGGACAAGTGGGACGAGGAAAAAGACTCGATATTCGGCCTTCCTAAACTTAAACGCATCAAGTTCAAGGTCAAAAAGGCCAAATCCGCGGAAGCCGAAGCTGCCGAAGGCGCCGCTGAAGGGGCCGCGGCCCCGGCGGCCGAAGGAGCTGCCGAAAAACCGGCCGCTGCTGAAGGCCAGAAGAAAACCGAAGAAAAAAAGTGACGGTCCCTGATGGATGAAGCCGCCAGATTGAGCTTTGAGGATTTCAAGAAGATCGACCTGCGGGTAGCCGAAATCGTGGAAGCCCGTGAGCACCCTGACGCGGATAAGTTATATCTGCTGAAAGTCGACCTGGGTGATGAACAAAGGCAGATAGTGGCCGGTATACGGACCGCGTACGACGCCGGGGAGCTGACGGGTAAAAAGATAGTTCTCGTTGCCAATCTTGAACCCGCCGTCATAAGGGGAGAAGAATCCAACGGAATGCTCCTTGCCGCCAAAGACGGTGACCTGCCCGTTCTGTTGACGCCTGAAAGGGATGTATCCCCCGGGTCGGGTATCGGATAGAACACAGCGCCCTCGTATATGATCCAACAAAAGAGCGGGTTTCATGGCCCGCTCTTTTCATATATAATAAATATCAACGCAACGCACCCATACCTTTTACCCGGAGAGTCCAATGAAAAGCGTGACAGCGTCCCGTATGGCTGAAATAGACAGGATCGCTCAGGAAGAATACGGTATTCCCCAGATATCACTCATGGAAAACGCGGGCAGGGCGGTATACGCGGAGATACTGAAAGCCCTTGAAGGCGAATATATAGAAAATATATATATTCTCTGCGGTAAAGGCAATAACGGCGGTGACGGTTTCGTCGCCGCGAGGCATCTATATGGTTCGTTCGGGGAAAAGGTCAGGGTCTATGCCGTCGATGCCGAAGGGATGAAGGAGGGGGCCGCCAGAAAAAACATGGAACGGGCCTCTTCTCTTATCCATATACTCCCGGCAGAGAACTTCCTTGATGAGGACATCCATCAGTCTGTTCTGGTCGACGCCCTTTTCGGGACCGGTTTCACCGGAGAAGTAAGGGGTATCTCTTCCGGGGTCATAGATAAGATCAACGCCCCTGGCTGCCCGGTATTTTCGGTAGATGTTCCAAGCGGCCTCGACGCCACCACCGGAAAAGCCTCAAAACATTGTGTAAAAGCTTCTAAAACCATTACCTTCGGCCTTCCCAAGAAAGGGTTTTACGAAAATGAAGGACCGGAAAAATGCGGGAAGATCGTCGTGGCCGACATAGGTTTCCCGAAGGAACTGCTGGATAAATATTGAAATGACCTCGTCCGCCAAAGATATCCCGGCGATCAGACACCCGAACTCGCATGTGGCTCGTTCGGAAACCCGCGGCGGGACATCTTTATCTGTACGCCGGCGCTCCCGTACCCTGACCTGCCGCTCGGAGCTGCCTGCAGGATAGTGGCTAATATAACTTTGCCAACCGAAATTTTTTATGCTATATTTAAGCCATCATGAAAAAGATCAGACTTAAATTACAGGAAAGAAGCTACGATATAATTGTCGGAAGGGGCGCTGCCGGAGAGCTGTCCGGAATAGTTAAAAAGATGCGGTTCAGCGGACCGATAGCGGTGATCACTGACAGGGTCGTGGAGAAAAAGACTCGCTCCGTGTATAAAAAAGCTCTGGATGCCGTCACCAACGAACTCACGGTCATCACCGTACCGTCCGGCGAAAAGTCCAAGTCCGTGGATATGTTCAGGGATGTGAGCCAGAAACTCGCGAACCGGACTAAAGGCCATAAGCCGCTGATAGTAGCTCTGGGTGGAGGGGTCATAGGTGATCTGGCCGGCTTTGTGGCTTCTTCATACCGCAGAGGAGTTCCCTATATACAGGTTCCCACGACACTTCTCGCCCAGGTTGATTCTTCGGTAGGAGGCAAGGTGGGTATAGACCTGCCTGAAGCCAAGAACCTGGTAGGCGCTTTTTATCAGCCGAAAGCCGTACTCGTTGATACCGGGTTCCTTCCGACGCTCCCCGCAAGACATATACGCAACGGTATGGCCGAAGTGATAAAGTACGGAATTATCAAAAAACGCTCTTTTTTCGCGCTTCTTGAAGATGAAATGGAAAGACTTCTTGAACTGAAAAGTGAACGCCTTGATGATGTTGTCTATGAATGCTTGCGTATAAAGGCTCGCCTGGTGGAAAAAGACGAAAGGGATGACAAGGACCTGCGTATCGCCCTGAACTTCGGGCACACGCTGGGGCACGGCATCGAAGCCGCCGCCGAATACACTAACAGGTATAATCACGGCGAGTGTGTTTCGATCGGCATGGTAATGGCCTCGGATATCGCGGTCAGGCTCGGCATGTTCAGCGAAAAGGGTCTCCTTAAGGTCAAACGGCTTCTCAAAAAAGCGGGCCTGCCCGTTTCCGTAAAGGGTATAGGGTTAAAAGACATATTAAGGACGCATCGTTTTGATAAGAAATTCGTTTCGGGAACCAACCGGTTCGTGCTCCCGACCGGAATAGGGAAGGTCG
Source organism: Candidatus Omnitrophota bacterium (assembly GCA_014728075.1). Taxonomy (GTDB): domain Bacteria; phylum Omnitrophota; class Gorgyraeia; order Tantalellales; family Tantalellaceae; genus WJMG01. The sequence continues at coordinate 2,992 of WJMG01000025.1, forward strand.
AGGTGGTCGAGGATATTCCGGGAATACTCATAAGGACGGTGCTTAGAGAATATGTCTCATGAGATCAAGACCATAAATGTCCCCACTTCCGCGGTTAAAGAGATAATTGACATCACTTCGGATATATCCCTGGTCGTAAGAGAATCCGGCGTGAGGTCGGGAATATGTTATGTTTTCGTGCCACATACCACAGCCGCTGTTACGATCAACGAGAACGCTGATCCTGATGTTAAAAGTGATATTCTCAAGGGATTCGACTCCATCGTTCCCGAAAAGATAGGCTATCGGCACGCCGAAGGCAATTCGCCGGCGCATATAAGGACAACTATGACCGGATCCGGGGAAAACATAATGATAGACGGCGGACGGCTGGTGCTGGGAACCTGGCAGGGCGTCTACTTTTGCGAGTTTGACGGGCCCAGGAAAAGAAAAGTATATGTTAAAATACTGGAAGGTTAAAGGTTGAGACCGAGAAATATCTTCACAGACGGAGATCTGCCGGATCCCGGTCTAGATCTGTGAGCGAAGCGAAAGATCATGAAAAAACACACTACCCGGCACAGGGTTACATATAAAGAGACCGACCAGATGGGTGTGGTTTATTACGCTAATTACCTTGTATGGTTCGAGATAGCGAGAACAGAATATTTCCGTGAAAAAGGCCTTGTTTACAAGACACTGGAGGATGAACGCCGTATCTATCTTCCGGTGGCCGAGGCAGGCTGCCGCTACAAAGCCCCGTCAAGATACGACGACATCGTTTCTATATCCACCTGGATAAGCGAAAAAGGCTCATCGAGAATGACCTTTTCTTATGAAGTAGATGTTTCGGGAAAGGTCATAGCCACGGGGTTCACCAAACACGCTTTCATAAACTCTTCAGGAAAGCCCATACCCATACCCGATGATATCCGTTATATCCTCGAATAGCCCCCATCCCCGGATATCAGCCTTTTAAGTGTCAGAAAGTCAAAGTATCTGTGACCTGCGAGTTAAGAGCTGACTTGGCGCTTAACAAAAGGGCCAGGCGCCGCGCGCAGAGACATCATTGCGGCACCCTCGTAAGCGGGGGAAAGCGATCCCGGGAAGAGACATTAAATAAGACATGAAATAAGAACTATAATTCCAAGGCGACTTCCGAGCCGTCGGATGAGATCAGCTTAACGCCCTGTGGAGATATATCGCTCACCCGATAACCTCCCACCGGGTCTCCTTTGGAGACAAGAATACCGTTTATCACGGCCATGGGCGAATCAGATGAATACATGATACCGCTTAGAGAGGGGTTCCCGGAAACATCGGTGTCACCGCCGGTATTATCGGCCGGGGCACTGTACAGTGGATCAGTTGCGGGTTCCCGGGGCGCGGGGACGGGATCAAAGGCGGGTCGTATATTCTGTGCCCTGTATAAGGCCAGGAAAGATCCGGCGGTAATAAAAACGGACACCGCAAGCAGAAAGAGCAGGGGTTTCCTGAACCCGGTCCCTCCGTCCTGGATGTTCCGGAAAACCGGTTCGGCCTGTGAGACCATCTCGGTCTCGATAGGATCGTTGTCTACATAGGTTCTTTCTTTCTGGGCTTTTTTCAACGCGTCGCTTATTATGCTCATGATACGGCAGCCACCTTTTTGTATTTTCCCTCAAGTTCTTCTATGCTCTCGTCGAGTATATCCCCGTTTATTTGAAAAGCTTCCCGTACATACCCTACGAGAAGGGCCTTGTCGCACACTATGTTGATGAGGCGGGGTATCCCGCCGGAAAATTCGAATATCGAACTTATAGCTTCCGGAGAGAAGAAAAGTTCACTTTCCGGGCCGGCTACCGAGATGCGGTGTTCGATATAGCCGTCCACTTCGTCACGGTCAAGAGCTCTCACATGGGACCTGACGGCAACTCGCTGCCTTAACTGGGCAAGTTTAGGGGAGCGCAGTTTCGTTTCAAGGTCGGGTTGACCGACAAGAATGATCTGAAGTAATTTTTCTTTTTCGGTCTCGAGATTGGAAAGCATCCTTATAGCCTCAAGAGTGGAGTGCTTAAGGTTCTGCGCTTCGTCGATGATCAGAACAGCATTGTTCCCGGCAGAGAGCTGTTCGAGCAGGAAAGAGTTGAGGCTCTTGATAAGAGCAGCTTTCCCGGAGCGTAGAGGAGTTATGCCGAAATCCTCTATTATAGCTTCCAGGAGCTGTTTTTCGGGAAGGGCCGGGTTTAGTATAAGAGAAGTCCTCGTGGAACCGTCAAACCTGTTCATGAGAGCCCTGCACAGAGTGGTCTTACCCGCTCCGATCTCCCCGGTTATCTCGATGAACCCTTTCCGGTTCTCTATACCGTAAATAAGGTGGTCCAGAGCTTCCCGGTGAGTATGGCTAAGGAACAGGAAGCCCGGGTCGCTGGTAACATTGAAAGGATTCTCTTTCAGCTTGTAAAAATCAAGATACATGTCTGACCTCTTTCTATAATTATACTTTGAATAAGACCATAGTCAAAGGGAAAAGATGACGGAAGGGGGCGCATGCCGTCTTGATCCCGCGCCCGGGACGATCTTTTCATACCGGGCTCCAGGCCGGAGGCGCGGGGCTAGAGGCTTCGCAGAGGCACAGATACAGGTACAGGTGTAGGTAAAGGTAGAGGTGTAGGATGAGGGATGAAATATATGTATCCGCTGTCGGCTTTCGCCCTTTGCCCTTAGCCCTGTGCGTACCCGCGGTCACTGGTGCACTGGTGCTCTGACACAAGCGAGGCAAGGCCGAGCGATGACACTTTACCGGCGCCTAGGACCTGCGACCTCCGAGCTAAGAGCTAACTTGACGCCTGACGCTATATTAAATACTATTCTTTATATAATTTGCTTGAATTTCCTAACGGCTTGATGTATATTGAAACCATTATGATGTGGGAAGGAATAAATCAGAGAAAATTTCCGAGGGTTAACTACAAGTGCCTCATCAAGGTTTCCAGGGAAGATTCCGAAGAAGTTATCGACACTTATACCGAAAACATCGGCGGCGGCGGCATCTGCGTAGTACTGGATAAGGATTTCGGGCTCTTTACTTCCGTAGACCTGGAGCTTTACATCGATGACGACAGGGCTCCTGTAACTTGTACGGGCTCGATCGTCTGGGTAGTAAAAAAACACCCGGCAACGGATTCGGAACCTGTGACATACGATACCGGAATAGAGTTTTCCGATCTGGGGGAAGAAGATCGTTCAAGGATCGAAGGGCTTGTCCAGAGATTATTGCAGAGCAAAACTTGACAACCCTATACCCTCGTGATATACTTCGGATAAATTGTACCAGTATATAATATTTAGATTAGTTAATATTATAAGGAGGAGGTGAAGTTATGCAGAAGGGGATAAAATTGTTGGTAGTTTGTTTGGTAGTTGTTTCCATGATGGGTATGGCTACTCAGTGTTACGCTCAGGATCCGGCCAAGAAGCTCGGAAGGGGCCTGGCGAACATATTGACCGGTTGGGTTGAACTTCCTAAGAACATCTACGATACGAGTGTTGAAGAGAACGTTCTTTCGGGCATCACAATGGGTCTGGCTAAAGGTGTCGGTATGACGATAGTGCGTACCGGAGCCGGTGTATACGAAACGGTTACTTTTCCGTTCCCGATCCCGGAAGATTACCAGCCGGTACTCGAGCCTGAATTCGTTTTCAGCGAATGATCTTACCGGATATACTTTCAAAAAGGGGAGCGATATTCATCGTTCCCCTTTTTTTGTCCGGCCCTCACGCGCTCGGAACGGCCGGAGGATGTCGAGTTTAAAAGTCCTCTGTAATTTTCCCTAGATTTTTTTGGATTTTTATATATAATAGGTAAAACTCTTTTCCATATGAAAGGGAGGTTGAATGAGCGACAAGAGGAAATATATGAGGTTCAATGTGTTCCTTGAAGCTATCTGCAGGACGGGGAACGGCCTCATGAAAAAATTCAAGATAAACAATTTCAGCAGGGAAGGCCTGGGAGTTGAAAGTTATGACGCTTTGCCCGAAGGCGAGAACCTGGAAATAGAGCTCATGATACCCGGCGATAATATGCCTATAATCCTTGAAGGCGAGCTGGCATGGTGCGCCGAGGAAAGAGACCGTAATACCGGACACAGGGGCGGAATAAAACTTAAGAAAGTTTCAAATTCTGACAGAAGCAAGTTACTGGGATATATTTACAACAAATGGATCACATCCGGCAAGTAACAAAAGCAGTAAATGGAGGAGCAATGAGCGATAACGAAAAAAAAGACCAGGAACAGCAGCACCCGAAACCTGAGGAAGCAAAGGACGAAGCGCAGGTAGAAGAAAAACCCGCGGAAGAAGAGAAGGCGGCTGAGGCGCCCGCTGAGGAAAAGAAGGAAGAGAAACCCGCCGAAGGGGAAAAGGAAGATGAAGCCGGCGAAGAAGAAAAGAAAGGTCCCGCATTTACACCTAAAAGCACGAAACCGGCTACCCCTACAGAATGCGCCGCTACAGGAAAACCTCTTAAGAAAAAACTCTGGTATTACAGGGACGGGGCGTATTACCTCAATAAAAAGGCGTACAAAATGAAAATGGAAGCGGACCGTAAAAAGGCGGAAGAAGAAAAAAAAGCCGCCGAAGAAGCCGCTTCGGAATAACATAGATAGCTTTCAAAGACCCCGGGGAAGATCTGTACCCGGGGTCTTTATTTTTCGAGCAGGTCCGGGTGGGTGCCGGGAGCAAAGTACAGGTGAAGTGTTAGACCCGGACCATATCACATTTCTCCGTTATTACTGAAACCATGGCAAAAATACTAGTAAGCGCCTGCCTTACCGGAAACCCCTGCGCGTATGACGGCCGCGGCCGCCTCAACGAACGCGTCGCCGAGATATGCAGTGAACACGGATATATCCCTTTTTGCCCCGAAATGGACGGCGGGTTGCCTTCTCCCCGTGAGCCTAACGAAATAATTAACGGAACAGGTAAAGATGTTCTTTCCGGCAAGGCCAGGGTAAGAACTTCATCCGGGGCCGATAATACGGCAAAATTCCTGGAGGGTGCGCGCATAGCTCTGGGAAAGGCCCGGAGGAACAATATAGAAATGGCTATACTTAAGTCAAGAAGCCCTTCGTGCGGATGCCGGCGAATATACGATGGGACCTTTTCCCGCACTCTTACGGAAGGAATGGGAGTGGCCGCGGCTATTCTTGAGCGCAGCGGGATACATGTCATTAGCGAGGAAGAGATATGATCAGTGAACAGGGTACGGGTGTCTCTTTAACGCTTTCTTCAGGTCCAGGTTCAGTTCTGGTCGATAGATCACGGAGATGAGTTAGTTCAGAGGTCACAGGTCATAGGTGCCGGACCTGTGGGAAAAACGCCGCCGAAGACACTTTACGCTATAGCCTATAAATGTTATAATCATAACACTATGGGAAAAGACTGCCTTTTCTGCAAGATCGTCAACCGTGAAATACCGGCTGAAATAGTGTATGAAGACGAAAAAGTCCTGGGGTTCGAGGATATCAACCCTCAGGCTCCCGTGCATTGCGTTTTCGTTCCCAAGGAACATATCGCTACCCTGAACGGCATAAACACAGAGAACAGCGCGCTCGCTGGCGAGCTCGTACGGGCATCCGTAGAGGTAGCTGAGAAAAAAGGCCTTTCGGAAAGAGGGTACCGGGTAACGATCAACTGTAACAGCGATGCCGGACAGGAGGTGTTCCATATACACCTGCATCTTCTGGGCGGAAGGAAGTTCAACTGGCCGCCCGGTTAAACGGAGAATATTTATCTTTATTTTACCGGTTATTGTTCGCAAGGATGAAAAGGAGAGAGGATGGCCGCCAAAAAGCCCGAAAGAAGGGAATACCCAAGAATAAAAGACAGCGACATATCAATAGAACTTTCAGGAGAAGGTGTCAACACCATCTCCCAGTCCCTTGATGTCAGCGCATCCGGGATATACTGCAAGGTGGACAGGAGGATCCCGGTAATGACCCGCGTAAAGCTCTCTTTGAACATTCCCGTTAAAACAGGAGCATCATCAAAAAAACTGGAGATCGACGGGGTCGTTGTCCGGGAGCACCCCGTAATGAAGGACGGGCGTGCCGAACATTACGATGTTGCGATATTCTTCGATTCTCTCCTTCCGAAAGAACGGAAGATCCTTACGGATTACATCGAGAACCGGTCGTAACGGGACCCGATCACCATGGTATTTACCGAATATATTTCTATAGATTCCGCCGGGAACACGGATGTTATCGACATAACACCCCGATGCCGGGATATCCTCAGCGGTTCCGGCATCTCCTCAGGGACCATGACGGTCTTTAACCCGGGGTCCACCGGAGGGCTTACCACGATAGAATACGAACCGAACCTGGTCAAGGACCTTAAAGAAGCCCTCGAGATCGTCGCGCCTTCGGATAAAGATTACGCTCATGGAATGACATGGAACGATGATAACGGTTCCTCCCACATCAGGTCCACCTTCATAGGGCCTTCTATAACGGTGCCTTTCGTCGATAATGAACTTACTCTCGGCACCTGGCAGCAGATCATTTTCTGTGATTTCGATACCCGGCCCAGAAAACGGCGCCTGGTCGTACAGCTGACGGGAGAATGACCTGTATGGGAAAGCTCTCTTCCCCCGGGACCGTAAAACTTATATCAAGCTTCATATACGCCCGTAAGGAGGATATGGAGAAAGCTCTTAAAGCTTTTTCCGAAAAATACGGGAGAACGGACCTGGCGTCCGGTGAAATGGATTTTGACTTTACCGACTATTATGATAGGGAATTCGGACGACCGCTTAAGAGAATACTTGTTTCGTGTGAGGCTCTGGTGCCGGTCGAAGGCATAGAAACGGTCAAACTGGCCTCGAATTCCATAGAGGACTCATTGTCCCGGAACGGGAAAAGAACGGTCAATGTAGACCCCGGTTATGTGACTGAAGCTAAACTGGTGCTTTTGACGACCAAGGACTATGCTCACAGGATACACATAAGACGGGGTATCTTTGCCGAATGCACACTTTATTACCGGAACGAAAAATTCCGGTCCTGGCCCTGGACATACCCCGACTACGCTTCAGACGGGATAAAGGATTTTCTGGCCGGGGTGCGTGAGAAGTATGTTGCTCAGATAAAAGGGGGCAAATAAAGAGAACAAAGGAAGCGGATCAGAGGCGCGGGGCTTGGTTCAGGCACCGATAGACTTGAGTGTGTTTCCGGAACTTCCGGTTTCCATACCTTTGCCCGTATCTTTTTCACGGTACTTAACTCCCGAACAGGACGCTTTTAAATCTATGCGCCGGCTTGGCGCTTGACGCTAAACGCTAAAAAAGGCAACACAATGCTTTTTAAACGAAAATACATATCTGTAGTCATTTTTTCCTGCCTGATAATCGCCGTTGTTTTCATATCCACTATAGCCGGGTACAGCCTGTACATACAATGGAAAGAGGACAGCCTCGCCCTTGCTTACAGAAAAAGTATTTTTGAGATAACCGGCCAGATCTTCAGGGACAGGATACTGATATCGAATGTGAGGGCCCGCATACCTTCCTCGGGCCCGATGGCCGGCCTGCCCATGCTTGAGGGGGAAATAAAGAACACTACCGACAAAACGATAAGTTCCGTCCTTTTAGAGGTAAGTTTCGTGAAAAAGAACGGAAAGGTCCTTTATAAGGACAGGGTATATCCCCTGGACGAAAACGACGGCAGGCAGCACGCCTATATTTCCGGAACTAAGACCACAGGAGCTCTGCTGAAGCCTCAGGGGTATCTGGAGTTCCGCCACCTGATGAGAAATTGCCCTCAGGAAGTCCTGGATCATCTTTCCGTAAAAGAGAACTTCGCCAGGTCGGCCGGCGAAGACCGCATCGTGCTGGAGTACAAGATAAAGGGGATAAGGACAATATGAAAAAGCTTATAGCGGCGTTTACGGCATCTTTGATACTGGCTATTACGCTGTTCCTGGCAGCGCTTTTTTACATAGACCTCAGCGGGCACAAGCACTTTGTCTACAAAGCGGTCCACTCGGGTATAGAAACGGGAGATGTAGTCGTTGACCGGTATGTGACCGAGGATAAACTTATCTACAAAAGCCTTTCCGACCTGCCGCTTTCACTCGGGGAGAACAGGTCTATCCAGAGGCTTTATCTGGACAAACATTCGCTCCGTACCCTGAAATATACCGAAAAATCCGGATGCGGGAAACATGCCTCTTCCGTTACGCTTCTGTTCAGGGAGGGAGAGACCGTGGATTACCTGTACATGAGGTACCCGGCCTATTTTAATGTGAAAGGATTTTCAACCGGCGAGAACACGCTGGTATTTTCTCCGGAAGACATAATGCTGTATATGCCACTGGTAGATAAATACAATTTCTGGAAGAAAGGCGTCCAGCATTTCGAGGTCCAGGTCCCGGTAGACGCTCCGGTACCTTTGATGCGGGATAAACTCGAGATGAAATACAGGAACGACGAGTATTTCACCGCTCTCGGAAGAAGGGTAGAAGCCGAAAGTTATACAATAGGCTCATCCGGCCTTCCCGAGGCTGAGCTTCTGCTGTCCAAACATTCGCATCAGATACTTTCCCTTAAGGTGCCGCAAAGGAAGACCGCTTTCAGGCTGCAGGTCTTTACGGAAAATCCCGGAGACCGCGTCAAACTGCTTTTCGGTACGGTTTCCGCCCGGTTAAGGTCCCTTCTCAAAAAGAAACTCTCTGCCCCGGACCGGGAACCGCGTGAAGAAGAATATCTTTTCGACGCTCCGGAAGAAATGCTTTCCAGAAAAGGGATAAGGAGCGAAAAGATATACTACGGCCCTCCTCCGGAAACAACACAGGGCACGCTTTATTATCCGGAAAAAGGAACGCCTTCCGCTTCGGCCATACTGGTATCCGGCTACGGGGCTTATACTCAGGGAGACCTCCTGTTCCTGGAATCCCTGGCGGACGGCCTGGCCGGACAGGGCATAGCTACGCTGGTGACGGGAAACCGGACGCGGGGAGGCAACCCGTCCGCGGGCTACCCTTCGGATGCCGCGGTTTCCCGCGACATAAAGAAAGCGGGAGAATTTCTCCTGACCGATGAAAGGACCGCCGGCCTGCCTCTCAGCGTGATCGGATATAATGAAGCGGGGCGGTACGCGCTTAACGCCGCTCTATCCGACCCGGATATGGCCTCCTGCGTATTGATCGGACTTCCATTCACCCGGAACGGGTTTTCGCGTTATAAGGAGGTATCTTACGAAAGTCTTCAGTCTTTTCTGAGACAAAAGGGGCTGGGGAATTTCGATACCGATTACCTGAAAATGGCGGCGGGCCTTTTGAAGCGCCATTTGACCGGGCTCTACGAAGGAAAGCCCGCCGAAGATATCTTTTTCCGTAACGGCATAAGGCTGCCCGCCGAAGATTTCCGGAATTATCTCTCCGGTATGTCTTCCGATACTTTGAAGAGTGTGGACAAACCCGTGCTTCTCATTTTCGCCAGGAACGATAAAGTGCTTACACCGGAATTGCTGGAAAAGATCGGCAACGCGAAAAAGAACTCTCCGGACAGCTTCCAAACGGCCGTTTTTCGCGAATTGCCGCCGTATTACGGGGCCGTTACTTACACAGGCGAAGGTATCTTCTTCAAGCCCGAGGACGATGTCCTCGATATAGTTACGGATTTTATCACTTCGGCAAAGAAAAAACACGACCGCTCGGGAGTACCGGAGAGCGCCGGCGGCAAGCAGATCGAGTAATGTGATTAATAATAAACATCATATTGACTTTTGAAGATTTATGTGTTATATTTCTGGAAACTGAAAAGGGGGTTGTATATGAAAAAGTTACTATCAGTTTTATTTGTTGTAATATTGGTCTTTTCCTTTGCCGTTACGGCGATAGCCGCTGATATGCCGACGGCCAAAAGATCCGTTTCAAAAGGGACCAAAACTGCAACATACCCTGCTGGCCCGATACAGAAGGCAGAAAGAGGCTTTTCGAATGTTCTTTTCGGATGGACCGAGATCCCGAAAAGAGTGGTGGACAAGACAAAGGAATACAGAAATCCCTTTAAAGGTCTTGTGCTGGGAAGCTTCCAGGGAACCTGCAGGGCTTTCGCCAGGACGGTGTCGGGAGTGAGCGAAGTAGCCACTTTCCCGATAGGCGGTTACGAGAAGCCGGCCGTTCTTCCTGATATGCCCGCGGCGGAATAAGGTTGATTTTTACCCGACATTTAAAGGACGGGCAAAGTTTTGCCCGTCCTTTGAATGTTTCAGTTCAGCCGGCGGATAAAGCAGCTTTGCTGTCGCCGGTCCCGTTCCAATTGCTGAAAACACCCTAAACAGGGGATAAAATGAAGTTGAAGCTGCCCGAACGAAGAAGATTTTTGCGTATCGATATACCGCTCAAGATCCGACTGATAAGCGGAGACCGCGTAGACGAAACCACCACAAAGAACATATCCCCGGTAGGTCTGAGGTTCGAGCTTGACCGCGAGCTGAACGAGTCGAAACCGCTCTCGATCTCGTTATATCTGCCTTCCTCTGAAAGGCCTGTCCATCTTAACGCGCGCGTCATATGGCAGACCCGGACAAGCCTTGAGGACAAAGCGCCTTATGATATAGGCGCAGAGATCACCGAGATCGACGACAAGGATAAGAACCCCTTTCTGAAGTATCTTTGCGACCTTCTTTACAGCTCTACCTACAAAGCGCGTACATAGAAGCGCATTACCCGGAGGTGTATCTTGAAAAACGGAAAATACGCTCTAACGATAGCCTGCTTACTTGCTGTTTACTTGCTCGGCGGATGCGCCGAGATGGATATGCCCTCGGGCAATACCATGCTTAAGTCGCCCGTGGGCTCGGGCAACATTAAAAAAGGAATGACCAAAAGCCAGGTCCTGAACGAATACGGGGAACCCGACCTCAAGCGTGTAGTAACATCCAAAGGATGGGCGGGAGAAAGAGAGGAATGGTTCTACAGGGCACGCACTTCTCTTCCGGTGGGTATGGGATATCTCTCCGAAAACGCCTATCTTTATTTTGACGAGGACATACTGACCAATATATCACATGAACCTATGGGATCTTCGATAGAAAAGAGAACATCAGAGGAGGATTTCATTAAATGACAGGCGGCACAGCCGCCCGCGGAGGCATCAATGTTAAGGACTCTATGCAAATCAAAGATAACCAATGTTTTTGTAACCTCTAAAGAGCTTAAATACAGCGGCAGTATGGGAATAGACAGCTCTATCATCGAAGCGGCCGATCTTCTGCCCGGGGAACAGGTGCATGTCCTGAATGTCAACAACGCTAACCGGTTCACGACCTATGTTATCGAGGAAAAATCCGGTTCCGGGAAAATAGTGCTTTACGGGCCGGCCGCGCGTCTGGGAGAGCCTGGGGACGAACTTGTCCTGCTGTCCTACTGCCAGATGGAAACCAAAGAATGCCGGAATTTCAAGATAAGAAAGATCTCCCTGGGGAAAAACAACCGGATAAAGAAATGAGATGAGCCGACTTGAACTTAAAACATATCCCGACCCATGCCTGAAGGTCAGGGCATCAGCCGTTGAGGACTTCACTGACGAGATCAGGGACATACTAAAAGAAATGTCCGACATCATGTACGCCACCAGAGGAATAGGACTGGCCGCTCCACAGGTGGGCCTGGGCCTTAAAATGCTTGTAATGGACGCCGGAAACGGTCTCCTTAAAATGGTCAACCCGGAAATAGCGGAAATATCCGACCGCAAGACCGTCCTGGAAGAGGGCTGCCTGAGCCTGCCGGGTATAAGCGTGAAGGTATCCCGCCCCGGTCAGATCAAAGTAAGCGCTCTCGACGAGAACGGTGCCCCCTTTACCCGTCTCTTCGACGGGCTGGCCGCTAAAGTCGTGCAACACGAGATGGACCATCTGGATGGTAAGGTGATAATAGACCATCTCGATCCCGTCAGAAGGTTTTTCGCGTCCAGAAAGCTTAAAAGAACCCGCGATTCAGAGAACTCATGCGAGGTGGTTTGCCATGCTGGAAAAGAACATTAACGATTCCATGAAAAACGCCATGAAAAGCGGGGATAAGACCCTGCTGGGCACATTGCGTCTTATCGTAAACGAGATAAAGAACAGGAAAATAG
>WJMG01000026.1 GCA_014728075.1 Candidatus Omnitrophota bacterium
CTACAAAGCTTCTGGTCAAGTTCAACGATGACAGGCGCATAAAAGAGTTTATTTCGGAAGCTGTGAAAAGATCTTTCGACCCGGCGGAAACTTCCGAAGATAAACTTTCGGCGCCGGAGACAGGGGGGAGAGCGTACGATACGGAGGAGTCTTCTTCGGATGAAGAAGAACAGGCCGAGTTCGATATTTCCCTGGACGGGGGGGCGTCCGGAGCAGAGGGTCGTCTTTCTGTTCCTTTCCGGGAAAACGCGCCTCCCGAAAGCCGGGGAGATCTGTTCCAGATAGGAAAATGCTACATCGTAAGGATATATCCCGATAAGGTTCGTGTAGTTGACCAGCACGCGGCTCACGAAAGAGTTATGTTCGAGTTCTTTTCCAGGGCGGCGGATGAGGCTCCCGTGGAGACGCAGAACCTTCTTCTGCCCGAAAGGATAGAATTGTCGGCCCCTGAGGCGCTTTTAATGGAAAAAGTGGTATCCCGTTTTGCTGCACTGGGTTTCGGTATAGAACACTTCGGGGAAAGGTCTTATGTGATCCAGTCCATCCCGGCCGTACTTGAAGCAAAAGATATAAAGAGAGTGGTCTATGATATACTCGGCGATCTGGCTTCGCTGGACCTCAAAAAAACCGACATACTCGAGGAAATGATAAAACTTGCTTCCTGCAAGGCCGCCGTGAAATCGGGGGACCGTCTGAGCTTTGACGAGATGTCGTCTTTGCTGGACCAGCTGGATAAATGCGAGCTGCCTTTTACCTGCCCGCATGGAAGGCCTACGGTTATCGATATCAAGCCCGATGAGCTGGAGAAGAGGTTCAGGAGGGCATAGTACCGCGTATTCGGCATTCGGCGGGGCGCAACGATACGCTTGAATAGTGAATAGTAAGCTGGAAGTGGTTTCCGGGATGCCGGTGCTCTGACTCGGCGCGGATAGATATGGACAAGTCTCAGAAAATATACTCTATACTTGAGAGAACATATCCGGGCGCGCGTACTGCCCTTATTCACGCGGATCCGTTCCAGCTTCTTGTAGCCACTATTCTTTCCGCTCAGTGTACGGATGAGCGTGTTAACAAGGTAACACCGCCGCTTTTTGAAAAATACGGATCCCCCGCGGAATTTGCCGAAGCCGAACTGAAGGAGCTTGAGAGCGATATACGGTCTACGGGCTTTTACAAGAATAAAGCCAAGAACATAAAGGCTTCCGCCGGGATAATAAGTTCGCGGTATAAAGGCAGGGTGCCGTCCGAAATGGAAGACCTGATCGCTCTTCCCGGCGTGGCCCGCAAGACCGCCAACATAGTCCTTTTCCACGCATATGGCAAAAATGAAGGCGTGGCTGTAGACACACATGTCAGGAGGCTTTCAGGCAGGATGGGGTTTACCGGGAATACCGATCCCGTAAAGATCGAAAAGGACCTCATGGAAATGTTCCCCAGGGAAAAATGGGGAGAAATAACCAATGTGCTTATCGCTCACGGCAGGGCGGTATGTAAGGCCCGCAATCCGGAATGCGGAGGGTGCCCGGTCGGCAAGATCTGTCCGAAGAAAGGGGTAAAGGGCTAGCCGGAAGCGGACCCCAGGCAGGGGCGATATGCTTTTACTGATAATTGCTCCGCGGACCGACGATAATGAGCATGAATTTACTGAAGCGTTTACTTATACTTCTGGCTGTCTTTCTTCTGTCCGCTTCCGGATGCCGGGCCGAAAAGCTTTCAGTTGGAGAATACAGGGTCGCGAGAGTCATTGACGGCGACACGATCCGGCTGGCCAACGGGCAAGAAGTAAGGTATCTCGGTATCGATACCCCGGAAAGTAGAAAAAGGTCCGGAGGGGCCTGGATATATGATCCGGAGCCTTTTGCTGCGGAAGCCGTGGAGTTCAACGCGATGCTTGTGGGGGGTAAAGCCGTCACGCTGGAATTCGATACCCGTAAGCGGGATAAGTACGGCCGCATACTCGCGTATGTCCGCCAGGATGGTAAAATGGTAAATGCCATGCTTATCCGAAACGGTTATGCGTCGGTCTATACTTTTCCCCCCAATGTCAAGTATCTCGAATATCTCGTTGCGCAGCAGAATGCCGCGATAGAGGAACGGCTCGGGATCTGGTCCGACCTTGAGGAAGCGCTTCCCGGGCGGCTCTCGGAACACATCGGACGATATGTTGCCCTCACGGGAAGCGTTTCGGATGTGCGCGCTTCCAGGGGGCTTTTATATCTAATAATGGATCCCGGAGGCGCTTCGGCCGCTATACGCGAACAGAACATGGTACTTTTCGAAAAACAAGGCGTTTTCCCTTCCAGGGATTATCAAGGTAAAAGGATAAGGATACTGGGAAAGGTGGAGGACTGGGGCACGCCAGTGGTGGTCCTTGACAACCCTTCGCAGGTCAGCGTGCTGGACCCGGGTAGAGGGGGATAGGGGCGTCAATTTGCGAGCCCCAACGCGCAGGGTGCAGGGAGCCGGGTGCATGGAACCATCCGTGGCCGTACCGAGTATCTCGTACCCGGTAACGCGGATAGACGACGGACGACATATCGGCGTGGGGCAGGGGGCTGAGTATGTTTCAGGCTGCGCCTGAAAGGAAAAAATTCCAGGAAAAAAGGAAAAGGAAAGCAAGGAGCGAAACGATGCGGGATCCCAGGTTCTGGAAGCTATCTGGCCGTACCGCGTCGCGCGTGCCGCACCTTTAGCCTTTTGCCTCTAGCCTCGCGCCTTTGGCCTGGTTTAGGGCGGCGAACCCCCCGAATTTTCCTTCTTGTAATATTATTAATATTATGATATTTTATCCTGTTGTAAACGGACAAGAACAGGAAAAATAACAGTTAGGGGGATACAAATGAAGTTTTCCGAGAAAATACTGTCAGTAAAACCTTCCGCGACACTTACCATAACCTCTAAAGCCAAAGCCATGAAGAAAGAGGGAAAGGATGTTATAATACTGGCCGCCGGTGAACCTGACCACGATACCCCCGATGTGATAAAGAAGGCCGCGATAAAGGCCATAAATGACGGATTAACTAAATATACTCCCGCAAGCGGAACGCTTTCCCTGAAAAAGGCCGTATGCGGCAAGCTCAAGAAAGAGAACGGTATCGACTACTCCACCGACGAGATCGTTATATCCAACGGCGCTAAACACTCTATCTTCAACGCGCTTTTATCTCTCTGCAACGAGGGTGATGAGGTGATGATCGTCGAGCCTTACTGGGTGAGTTATCCTGAAATGGTTAAAATAGCGGGCGGTGTGCCTGTAGCCCTGAAGACTTCACCGGAAAACGGGTTAAAGCTTTCCCCTGAAACCCTGGAGAAAGCCATTACCGAAAAGACAAAGGCGCTCATCCTTAACTCGCCCTCAAATCCGTCAGGTGTTGTCTATGACAGGTCAGAGCTTGAAGAGATCGCGGGTATCTGCGCGGATAAGGGAGTATATATCATAAGTGACGAAATCTACGAACATATTATTTACGACGGGAAAAAGCATGTTGCCGTCGCTTCTCTTTCCGAAGAAATAAAAAAAATGACCATAACCATTAACGGTGTTTCCAAAAGTCATTCGATGACCGGGTGGAGGATCGGATATATGGCATGCGACAAGAAAATAGCCGATCTTGCCTCGACCCTGCAGGGACAGGCTACCTCCAATCCCTGTTCCATCAGCCAGGCTGCCGCCGAAGCCGCACTTACCGAAGACATGTCTTCCGAGTTCGGCGCCAATCTCGAGAAGTTCACAAAAAGAAGGGACCGCCTTATCGAATTACTTGAAGACGAAGACAGGATATCCCCGCTCAAGCCTCAGGGAGCTTTTTACATGTTCTGTGATATCTCGGCCTGCGGGCTGGATTCCCTTACTTTCGCGAAAAGGCTGCTGGACGAAAAGTCCGTGGCCGTTATACCCGGAGGTCCTTTCGGGGACGACAGGTTCGTGAGGATAAGTTTCGCCACCGATATGCAGACCATAGAAGAGGGTATGCGAAGGATAAAAGACTGGGTGAAAACCCTTTAATTAAAGCCTCAATCCCGCGGCATTAAGCGCCGGATGCGGCTGGCCGGGATATAAGAGGGAGCGGCCATGGCGTGGGAGCCGCGTTAAAGCGGTTTACATACGCGTGTTAACGCCTGGCGCTGCACGCTTAACGCTAAAGGAAAACGATATGAGACAGACGATAACCGAAAAGATCTTATCCGACCATTCCGGCAAGCGCGTAAAGGCCGGAGATTTCGTAATAGCCAAGGTGGATTTTTGTTTCGGCCAGGACGGTACGAGCGGGATCATAATAGACTGTTTCGAAAAACTCGGAAAAGACGATGTTTTCGATAAGGATCGTTTTTGTATGGTCATGGACCATTCCGCGCCGAGCCCTACCATCGGTGTGGCGGATTCTCAAAAGAGGATGCGCGATTTCGCCCGGGACCACGGTATTAAACTTTACGATGTGGATTGCGGCATTTCCCATCAGGTGATACCCGAATGCGGCCACATCACCTGCGGAGATCTTGTCCTGGGAGCTGACTCTCACACCTGCACTTACGGAGCGCTGAATGTTCTTGCTACCGGTGTGGGGTCTACGGATGTCGCAATGGTACTCGCGGGAGGGAAAAGCTGGATGAAGGCCCCGGAAACGATGAAAGTTGTGGTTAGGGGTAAAGCTCCGAAAGGCGTCTGCGCGAAAGATATAATGCTGTATATTATAAACGAGATCGGTGCCGAAGGGGCTTCTTCCCTGGCTTTGGAATTTACCGGAGAGACCATAGATTCCATGAGCATAGAGTCGCGCATGTGTATCGCCAACATGTCGGTTGAGACGGGAGCTGTGTGCGGCCTGATGAAAGCCGACAGGAAAACTCTTGCCTGGGCGAACAAGTCCGCTATTAGAGAGCCC
>WJMG01000027.1 GCA_014728075.1 Candidatus Omnitrophota bacterium
ACGCCTGCCGGTGGTCGGCGGCGAGCAGGACCTTTTCCGTCGGCATACCGTTCCCACGGGCTCCATGGGCGAAAGCTCCGGCGTAGCGCCCCATTGTTATCAAAAGATCTATCTTCCTGGCGGCGGCGGCAGCGCCGGCGGTGTGATGGAAGGCTTCCGCCCCCGGGCCCAGCTCCAGCATATCCCCCGCGATCAGGCATTTCGTCGTTTTGACGGACATATCCGAAAGGTAGTCGGCCGCGGCAACGAAAGAAGAAGGGTTCGCGTTATAAGCGTCGTTGATGAAAACGATATTGCCCGCTTCTATCTTTTGAAGCCGCATGTCAGGAAGCAAAGCGCAGCGCAGCCCCTCTTTTATTTTCTCGCGCGGCACACCGCAATCCAAAGCCATTAGAACCGCTGCCGAAGCGTTAAGAACATTATGTCTTCCTCCCGCATTTACCGTGTATTCGATCCCGTCAACGCAAAAAGCGGAGAGATCGTCGGTAATATCAATAAGGCTTATAACATGGTCGCAGCCCTCACGGAAACCGAAAGTCTCGACACCTTTTTCGGATGAAGCGTACTCAAAGAGAAGCTCATCGTCACCGTTAACGAACTTACGCCCGCCCGGCCTGATATGGTCGAATATCCGGCGCTTCTCCCGCAATACGCCTTTACGGTCCCCGAAAAACTCAAGGTGACCGTCACCGATGTTGGTTATTGCCGCGCATGTAGGGGAAGCTATCGCTCCCAGGCCGTCTATCTCCCCAGGGTGGTTTGTGCCCATCTCAACGACCGCGGCCTCGTATTCACGCGAAAGCTCGAACAAGGTAAGGCTGAGGCCGATAATATTGTTATAAGAATCCCTGCTCTTAAGGACCTTGAACTCACCGGAAATGCAAGCGGCGGCCATATCCTTTACCGTAGTCTTGCCGTTGGTCCCGGTAACGGCAAGAACGGGTATATCGGCCATTGACCTGAATCTCGCCGCAATGTCCGCCATGGCTTTGAGCGTGTCACCTACCCGCAGCACGGGAACGCCGAGCCCGGCGGGGTTGCCGGAGCTTTCGCAGTCAACGATCACGGCAGCACATCCGCGCCCCGCGGCCTCGGAAAGAAAATCATGGCCGTTGAAATTTTTCCCCTTTACGGCTAAAAAGACCTCTCCCTCGCGAAGCGTGCGGGTATCTATCGAAATACCTTTTACCGGCCCGTTTACTTCTCCGGAAAAGATGGAAGCTCCCGTTATCGATACTATGTCTTTAAGTCGGATATTCTTATACATTCAGAGACAACCAAGTCCTTTGAGGGCCGTCCGGACCTCTTCCCTGTCGTCAAACCGCACCTTAACCTCGCCGCGGATCTGATAATCCTCATGTCCTTTTCCCGCTATCAGTATTACATCACCTTCACCGGCGGACCGCAAAGCTTGAGAGATGGCCTCTCTCCTGTCCGGCGTGACGGAATATGTATCCGCCGACATACCCTTTTCAATGTCGTTTATGATACGGCCGGGGTCTTCGGTCCTCGGGTTATCATTGGTAATAATGACCATATCGCAGAGGTCGGACGCTACCCTTCCCATTACAGGCCTTTTGCTGCGGTCCCTGTCCCCTCCGCAACCGAAAACACAAATAAGCTTATTTTTCACCAGAGGCTTTAGCGCGCAAAGCGCGTTAGCGAGAGCGTCGGCTGTATGCGCGTAATCCACGAAAACCCTGAAAGGCAATTCGCTGTTCCCGACGGCTTCAAGCCGTCCGGGAGCCGCTCCGGCCTTTTCAAGACCCGAAGATACCTCATCGAAACCGTACCCCGTACACATAAGGGCGGCCGCGGCTCCCAAAAGATTATAAACATTATGCCGCCCTATCAAACCGGACCTGACCCTGGACCTGGCCCTTCCTCGCCAGACGAGATCGAACTCGTTACCGTACGCGGAGGCCCTCAGGTTCTCTGCCCTCATATCCGCGGGCTCTTCCATGGCGAAAGTAACGGTCGCCGGCCCCGTTCTCGCGATGAGCGTCCGAACCTTCGGGTCGTCGGCGTTGAGCACCGCGGTACCGCCGGGTTTAAGCTGTTCGAAAATAAGGGATTTGTCCCTGAAATAAGAATCCATATCCCCGTGATAATCCAGATGCTCCGGGGTTATGTTAGTGAAAACGGCGCAATCAAGGCCGATACCCCATACCCGTTTTTGAGAAAGCGCGTGGCTCGATATCTCTATGACAGCATCGGTCAAACCGTTAGAGACCATCTCGGACAGCAGGGAATACACCTTAAAAGCGTCGGGTGTGGTCATCACCGAGGGTTTCAGTTTATCCCTGCCCGTTTTGGAATGAACGGTGCTTACAAAACCCGTTTCCCGGTTCAAAAGTTCAAGCACGCTCTCCAGTATAAATACTGTACTGGTCTTACCGTTCGTCCCGGTCACACCGTATGTCCTGAGCCGTGAAGAGGGGTCCCCGTGAAAGGCCGAAGCGAGTTCCGCCGCGGTTTCCCGGGTGTCCCGGACGACCGTAAGGCTGCTCCGTAAAGCGTCCGGGAATCCGGGAGGGCACTGTTCGCATATTACCGCTCGCGCTCCTTTTCCCAGGGCTTCGGCGATATGGTCATGCCCGTCACGCTTTACACCCCTCAGGGCGATGAACACATCACCTTTTGATATCCTGCGGGAATCTGTCTTAAGCGTCTCTATAGAAGGTATTTCCAGCCCTGCGTATGAAATCATGGTCAATATATCTTCAAGTCATTCTGAAATAAAGGCCGTTAAGAACGGCCTTTGATGTATATTATAGCAGAAATGTTATAATAATTATTATTTATCTTCCCGTCAAGCCGATTTCCGCGTCCACATCCGGTTGCCTGTTCGACTCCAGATACTGGACCGACCGTTCCGCGATCTTCCGGAAAGCCGGCCCCGCCACGCTGCCGCCGAAATATACGGGATGGGGGTCTTTTGCCGAGACTACTATAACGACCTCGGGATCTTCCTTGGGGGCGAACCCGATGAAAGTGGCGTAATACTTGTCCGGATAGTATCCGCCTTTCGGATCGACCATCTGCGCCGTACCGGTCTTGCCGCAGGTTTCATATAGCCGGGAATCCGCCCTCCTGCCCGTACCTTCTTTAACTACGGCCCTGAGCATGTCTTTCATTTTACTGCATGTCTCCTCACTAAGCACTTCCCTTACGACCGAGGGCCCGAAACTCCTGTGGACATTCCCGTCGAGGGTTATTATGCGGTCGACTATATAAGGACGCATGAGCCTCCCTCCGTTGGCGATAACGCTGAGGGCCGAAGCCATCTGAAGCGGCGTCACCGCTATGCCCTGCCCTATGGGTATCGTCGTTATATCGCTCCGGGACCAGGTACGCGGGTGCCTGTTTATGCCGGCAACCTCACCGGGCAGGTCTATACCCGTTTCCTCGCCGAAACCGAAAAGATCTATATAATCGTACAACCGTTCTTCCCCGAGCTTCATCGCGGCCTTTACGGTCCCGATATTGCTCGAATTTACGATAACTTCCCGAAAGCTCAGGTCGCCGTACGCGTGATAGTCGTGAAGGACACGGCCGGCGACATTCCACTCCCCGTTCTCACAGTCGAACACCTCATCCATTGTTACCGTGCCTTCGTTAAGAACGGCACCGGCCGTTACGACCTTGAACACGCTTCCGGGCTCGAAAATACTGCTCAGACAGCTGTTCTTCATCACTTCCTTAGGGGTAACGGAATAATCGTCAAGATCGTAATCGGGATATGAGGCCATGGCGAGTATGCGCCCCGAATAAGGTTCCATAACCACCGCGCAGGCGCCGGACGCATTATGCTTTTCGGCCATATTTTTCAGTTCCTGTTCGGTTATGTACTGTATGACGCTGTCTATGGTCAGCACCAGGTTAAGACCGTTCTTGGGTGGAACCGATTCTTCCCTGTCGTAAAGGACCGTCCTGCGCCTCGCGTCCCGGACAAGGTGACGCCATCCCGGTTCGCCCTTCAGCTCCCTGTCGTAAAAGAGCTCCAGCCCCTCAAGCCCTTTGTTATCGATATTCACGAATCCCAGGACATGTGAAGCCAGTCCGTCGCTGGAGTAATTCCTTTTGCTTTCGTCGGTAAAAAAAACCCCCTTGATGGCTTCTTTTTCCAGCGCTTCCGCTTCTTTTCTCGAGATCTTGCGCTTTATCCAGACAAAAGCGTTCTTTCTGTTCAGTTTTTCGACCAGGTCTTGCCTGTCCAGCGCAAGGATATCAGCCAGTTTACGGGCAGCCTCCTCTTTATCTTTAACGAAACGGGGATCGGAGTATACACTGGGCACTTCCAGGTTTATGGCCAAAGGTTCCAGGAACCGGTCGAAGATCGTACCCCTTCTTGGTTCGATCTTCAGGACACGGTTATGCTGATTGGCGGCCATATCCGAAAATCTCTCGAAAGAGACGACCTGCAGGAAGAAAAGACGGCTGAGCAGACATAAAAAAAGAAAAATAAAGAAAAAAAAGATAAGATACTGGCGGTTTCTGAACATCAATGCCTCTTCCGGCAGCTTCTAGGTCCTGGGCTTAGCCTCCGCTGTCGCGGTGAACATATCCATTACCTTTTCCACAAGACCTTCCTTTGCCGCCTTGACCGGTGTCTCTTTATGGGAAAGTATGTATCCTGTCCTGGCGCGTCCGCGCTTGACCGCGAATTTAAGGCCTTCCTTCTCAAGCACGGCCAGAAGGTAACCCGGGGATTCCAATTTGGAGAGGTCATATGAAAGGTTGGAATTCTGGTCTATCAGACGCGTCAGATGTCTGCGGTTCTCCTGCAATTCGTATGAAGTTTTAAGTATCTCAACCCGCTGGTGGACATAAGCTGCGCATATCAGTGAAACGAACAGACTTATCGCCAGAATTCGATATAGTTTCATTATAACCTCTTCGCTGCCCTTAATTTCGAGCTTCTGGAACGCGGGTTTTCCCGGACCTCTTTCCGTCCGGGGACAACAGGTTTTTTAGTTAAAAGCTCCACTTTCCCGTCCCTGGCGGCATTCCTGAAAATATTTTTTGCTATTCTGTCCTCAAGAGAATGAAAAGATATAACGCATATTCTGCCCCCGGGCCTCAACCGGTCCGTTGCTCCCGAAAGCCCTTCTTCAACGGCATCCAGCTCATCGTTCACATAGATCCTCAGGGCCTGGAAAGTGCGTGCCGCGGGATGCAGTTTCTGCCTGGCGTATTTCCTGCCCAGAGCTTTCTCGATCACCTCACTTAGTTCTGCCGTGGAAGATATTCTTTCTTTCCTCCTGGCTTCCACGATACTTTTGGCCGCCAGTCCCGCGTGCCGTTCTTCACCGTATTCTCTTATTATCTCTTCAAGCTTCCAGCGTGAAAATGTGTTAACAGCTTCTTCCGCGCTTATGCCTCTCTCCGCGTCAAAACGCATATCAAGCGGCCCTTCCCGCAGAAAACTGAAACCCCTTGAAGGATCGTCAACCTGGTAGGATGACATACCGAGATCGAACAGCGCGCCGTCCAGCCTTTGTTCGCCGGCCTCCTCGAGTATACCTTTAATATCACGGAAATTCCTGTTCACGAAAACAACTGAATTTCCGCATGACCCCAGAGAAGACCTCACCCTGTCGACCGCTTCGGGATCGGCGTCGACCGCTATGAGCTTCCCTCCCGGCATGATCCTCTTGAATATTTCCCCTGAATGCCCTCCTCCCCCGCATGTCCCATCCAGGATAACATCTCCCGGGGAAGGGGAAAGAAATTCCATGACTTCGTCTAGCATTACCGGAAGGTGCAATTCTTTAGGCCTTATTTTTGTCCCCGCGCATGAGTTTTGAAAGAGCCGATACCTGTTTCTTGTAAAGCGTACTGTAAGCGCTCCTTATATCGTTCTCATCGGGAGCGGACGCTCTCATCTGCCCGTGGCCGCCGGTGGTCCTCATCGTCCCGTAAATGGATCCGCCCATCTCACAGGCCTGAATGTGTTTTCTTTCCTTATGTTTTTTGGCATCTTCCGGCGGGGCTCCGAAATTACATCCATGTGAATATTTTTTCATGTTTACCTCCGTTGCTGCTGCATACGCCAAAACCCCGCAGCCTTTTAAGATCAGGAACAATCCTTGATCGTCAAATATGTCTTTTTGCCGAGTCCCGAGGAAGAGACCACATACTGTTTCTCTCCGAGGTGGTCCATTCCTGAATGTAACGCCCTGGCCCTTTTAACCCTTTCGACCATATTGACGCAATTAACGAACTCTACCTGCTTCTTGTGAAATTTTACGGCTATCTTTCTATACATGACCACCCCCCCTGTTTCGGGAACTAATATCAAAATTCTATTATGTTCTCGGCAATATCCTCAAAATTGTCCTTCGAAGCCGCGTAGAATTCGTCCCATTTTTCTTTGGACCATATCTCTATACGGTTCGAGACCCCTATTATCACTATCTCTTTTTTCAGACCCGCGTAATCTTTAAGGTAATCGGGAACGAGCACCCGCCACTGTTTATCCGGCTCTACTTTTACAGCCCCTGAAAAAAAGAGCCTGTTGAACTTCCTGGAATCTTTTTTGGTAAAAGGCATCGACTTGAACTTGTTCTCCTGCTGTTTCCATTCGGCCTCCGTGAACATGAAAAGGCATTGGTCAAGTCCGCGGGTCACCGTAAAGCGCTCTATACCCAGCTCCCGTATCGTATCCCGGAACTTTGAGGGGATTATTACACGGTTCTTTTTATCGATAGAATGTATGTACTCTCCGTAAAACATCCTGTGCTTCGCCTTTTATTTTTCTCCACTTTCCTCCACTTTGCTCCACATTACACTTAAAAGTATACACTTATAGTGCGGCATTGTCAACAAATATATAGGAAAATTACAGGTGTCGGGTATCAGGTTTCGCGTAACTTGTCCTTTCCCTGACACCTGATACCCGAGACCTGATCCATACAAAAAAAACCCGGGACAAAATCCCGGGTTTTTGGGTATATACTCTTATATTTAGGTTCTACCAGTAGAGCTTTTCGAAGCGTTCCGAATAACGCTTTATCCATTCTCTAGAAGCGTCCTGGAGAGTCATTTCCCTGCCCAGTTGAAGAGACCGGAGAACGCGGTACTCTTCTATAAGGTATATTTGTTCGATGAGCTTGACCTTGAAAGCATCGGAATAGGTCACAAAAGCCACTCCGACATTATACAGGCCCGTGGCATCATCTTTCTCAACATGCATTACCTTAGACCTGATCTTGAAGATCTTATTATACAAAGGCATCTGGAGGTTTATCAGGGAACCGACGGGGACATCCCTGGCAGACCTGAACATAAGCCCGCCTTCGGAGACATTCACCGTATTTGTCTTCTCGAAATCTGTCTCATCCGCTATCTGGAATTCAAGAGGACTTACCAGAAGATGGCGTAAGAATTTTCGTTTTTCCTGGCCCTTTCCGTTCATTTCAGCCGGCATGTTCACCTAACCTTCCTTGTCGTACATAGCGCGCTACCGCCGAAAAGGTTCTTCAGAGGATAACTGTTCTCTCGGGTATCGGCGCTTAGTTAAAGCATATTGCTCTCTGAAAGCTCTTTTTCAAGCTTCTGAACGGCTTCTTTTAACTTGGAAAAGAGTTTAACATTGATATTGATACCCTTTCCCGTGGGAACCTTCTCGTCGCCCTGCGGCGGCTGGGTCCAGATCCGGATATCAATAACATCATTGCCCTGGAATTCAGAGATACGCACCTTTACATCCTGATATTTGTTTTTCTCGAATACGTATACATCTTTTTCCATCGGAACCTCCTTTATATGCCTTATGCTCCAGGAGTTTTATTATAACTATATTATAATAGTATTATATACTTAATATTATACGAAAATCACGCAAAATGCAAAAAAATAGAATTATTTTTTCCACGCCCGCGGGGATAGACCCGTCTAGTCGATCTCTTTTTTCGAAAATATCTTCTTGAAACAGAAAACGACAAGAGCCAGTATCAGTGTCCACGAAACCGTAATGAATACCCACCCCATTATGCTCATAACGGCTTTCCTTTCACTTTTCTTTTCTTCCAGGCAATTTTTACCAGCACCGCGAGAACGAGGAAAATTATCCAAAGCCCGGTTCTCGTAGCTATGATATGGTTCCTGTCGGCCTCGGGAACATTCTCCATGCAGATTATAGGCAGCCATTCCTGAAAGAACCACGCCGCCAGCACCGCCATCAGAAAAAGCGGTGTAATATATTTAATGATATACTTGTAAATGACCGGTATTTTCATGTCAGCCCCGTGATGTGTCTCTTCCCAGGCCTTGTTAATGCCGAAAACCCAGCCGAAAAGTATGACCTCGACCGTAGCGAACAACACCAGGCAGAAAGTCCCTCCCCAGAAATCGAGCTCGTCAACCACACCCTTTCCGAGAAAAAAAATAGCCCCGTGGCAAAGAAAAAAAGTGACCGTGCCGAAAATGGCTACGGCCCTGGACCTGGATATGTCGAACTCGTCCTCCAGAAAAGCGATAGCCGGCTGCGAAAGGGAGACCGACGAGGTCACTCCGGCCAGAAAAAGAAGAGCGAACCAGAGAAACCCCAGGAACTCGGACCAGGGCATCCGGCTGAAGATAAGGGGCATGGTCACGAACCCCAGGTTGAAAGCTCCCGAGTCCGCCACCTGCCCGATCATCATAGGACCGAAAAAAACGAAAGCGGCGGGGATCACGAGGCTGCTCCCGATCACTACCTCGGCCGTCTCGTTCATACTAACCGCGGTAAGCCCCGAGAGGGTCACATCATCAGCTTTTTTCAAATAACTCGCGTAAGTAAGAATAACGCCGATACCCACGCTCAAAGTGAAAAATATCTGTCCTGTAGCGGCAAGCCATACCCCGGCGTTCTTCAATTCCGAAAAATCGGGATTCCACAGATACCCCAGGCCATTGACCACATTCCATTCAGGTCTGGAAGGGTCCGGCGCCCCCAGCGAAAGGACCCTTACGGCCAGAATAATACCGAAAAAAAGAAGCGTGGGAAGAGCTACTTTACAGAACTTTTCGATCCCCCCTTTTATACCGTTCTTGAGAACGAACATATTCACGGCGAATGTCACGATGAAAAAAAGGTAGGCCGGGCGTATACTGGAAAAGAACTCGTTCCTCTCCAGCCCCTGAAACCCCCGTAGAAAAGACTGCATCACGGCCTGGTCCGTTATGGAAGAATACTTGCCCGTAATCGAAAAGAAGCTGTAAGCCAGTGTCCACGATTCTATATAGGTATAATAGATCATTATTACCAGCGGCCCGAAAATGCCTATGACCCCGAAATACTTTATAAACCGGTTCTTCTCCCAGAGACTGTGAAAAACACCCGGAGCGGATGAATGCTCGAACCCCCCTCCGTAACGGCCGATCGACCATTCAACCCACATAAGGGGAATGCCCACCAGGAGAAGGGCAACAAAATACGGTATCATGAAAGCTCCCCCGCCGTTCTTGACGGCCTGCACGGGGAACCTGAGAAAATTCCCGAGGCCTACGGCCGAACCGGCCACCGCCATGATTATTCCAAGCCGTGACCCCCATGACTCTCTCATCTTTTTGCCCATTTCCCTATCACCTGCTTCCTGCAAATTTTACACGAAGAACGCTCCGTTCCTCCGGGTTGCCCCGCAAACTCCTTTTATTATTTATATTATATAATCAGTGGCCGTTTTTTCAACAAAGAAAAGGCCGGAGAGCGATCGCTCTCCGGCCTTCTATCTTTAACCGTACCCTCCGGAAGTCCGGTAACTACCGGTTAAAGCACGCGTCGACAAGGTCGTCTATAGTCGAGGTCGCGAGGCATTGCACCGTATCGGCGCCGCCGTAATATATCTTCACTTCACCGTTATCCTCAGCCACCGCTCCACAGGTAAAAACAACATCATAGGTGAGCCCCCAGATCTCGTAATCGGTCGTGGGAGAGAGAATGGGAGCTTTTGCTCTTGCGACTATTCTGGAAGGATCGTTAAGATCAAGCAGCATTACTCCGAGGTGGTACACATACTGGGCCGCGCACTGCACATTTACCGCGTGATAAATGACAAGCCACCCTTTATCTGTTCTTATGGGAACCGCTCCGGGGCCGTTCTTTTTCCACCCCCATTCGTCCTGGCTTTGAGCCACGGCTCTGGATTGACCCCAGTGTATAAGGTCGGGGGAATAGGAAAGCCACATATACCCCTGTCCGTCACCCGTATTAGGCCTGTCGAGGCGGCAATAAAGGCCGTTTATCTTTTCCGGGAAAAGCACTCCGTTACGGTTATCGGTCTCGGATATGAAATCCCTGAACTTGAACTCTTTCATGTCCGGGGATTCAAGGAGGCCGAGCCTGCAGGAATGCCCGCTATGGCACGCGAAAACCACATAATATTTGCCTTCCAGGAGAGTTACTCTGGGATCGTAGTACATGCCTGTCGTATATTCCTTGAAATAATCGGTATCCGGCATCTTAATGGGCTCTTTTCTCATCTTGAAGTCTATACCGTTATCCGAGTCAGCGGGCCAGATGAACTGTTTCATCGAAGGTGTCTCCACCCTGCAGAGCATTACATATTTGCCTTCTTTGGTCTTTACGCATCCGGAATTATATACTCCTTTTGCCGCCGCGGGAACATCATCCTTTGTGAGTATGGGGTTCCCGGAATACCTCTGCACTATGTTCTCTTTTGTCTTTGGATATACTATAGGCTGTGACATGTTACTCCTCTTTTTGAATTTTTAAAAATACCACCGAGCTTCCCGTGAGATGTATTTAACTATAATTCATACTGAAATTCAAGGATTTTTTATAAAAAGCCCCGGGCTGTAGGGCCCGGGGCTTTTATCGGAAAGGACTTTCAGGTTCAGAACTCGATAACGGAATCGACGGTCCCGAAAATATTCTGTTCCCTTTTGGGGTTCTCCGGGTCGTAGGTCCAGTTATCGTCAACAAGGAATTTGTAACGGTACTTCCCTCTTTTAAGGTTAAAATGAGCGGACCAGGTGCCGTTCTCGAGCTTATTAAGGCGATTAGCCTCTGTCTTTTCCCATCCGTTAAAATCCCCGAGCACATAAACTTTGCCTGCCTTGGGGGCGTGCAGCATGAACTCTTTCATAAGTATATCGTGGCGGATCTTTTCGGCGGTAAGAAGCTCGCTGGTCATGTTGTAGAAATCAAGAGCCGAGGAACACTTGGGATCGTATTCGAAAATAGTCTTTCCGTTCTTAGCGGCTTCCTTTATCCTCACGCTCCCGCGTATCCTGGTCTCGAGAAGGTAGGGGCCGAGCTTATTCTTAGCGTCCGTCTCAAGCTGCCTGGCGAACCTCGTCCTCTGGTCGTATATGTTCAAAACAAAGAAAACCCCGGGCCGTCTTCCCGTCTCTTCCTCCAGCAGACCCGTAACCCTGTAAAGGCTGTTTATCCCGTTGAACGAAAAATAGCTCAGGTCCATGGGGACTATTATAGTATCGGCTGAATACATGGCGTTCAGCGTAAGGAAACCGAAACTGGGAGGAGAATCTATTATCACATATTCGTACTGGTCGAAAAAAGGATCTTTAAGTGTATTCGACAATATAGCTGCCGCCCCGTTCATGCCCCCCAGGTTGATCTCGGCCGCGCTGAGCATCATGTTCGCGGGAATAAAGTGTAAAAGTTCTCTGTCGTTTATGACCAGTTCTTCGGTCGGGAACTGTATGTTATCAAAATGGGAACGGAATATATCATAGGATGTACGCCGTTCGGAGGATCTCTCTGTATAGCCCATCGCGTAGGTAGCGTGAGCCTGCGGGTCCATATCTATAAGAAGCGTTTTGCTGCCCAGTCTCGAAAGCGCTGCGGCCATATTGACGGCAACGGTCGTCTTTCCGCAACCGCCTTTTTGGTTCGCGACAGATATTATCCTCATTTTCCCTCCCCATACATTTTGTGGTATATACTCAAGAAAACAGCATATTTAGTGTTATTTTGATAAAAGTATAACACATGAATGTATATATGTAAACAGTAAAATAACTTAGATCCGGGGTCAGGGACGACGCTGAACGGGGGTTCTCTCTCTCAAAGGCTAAACGGTACTGCTGGCGGGGGCATCCTGCCCTTGAAAGCCGTATCTTATTTTCTCTTCTTCCGCAACCGGGCTCTGAAAGGGCGCGCCCTGTTGCGTGCAGCCTTATGAAAATTTTGCCTATACTTTTGAACCGAAATTGTGTATGATAATAATCATATTTTTAGCAACCGACCCTTCGTATAGTTGAGATGATCCCTGAGAACATGCTTAATCAGAAAAAAGAGCGCGACGATATCGACGCGGAACTCTCGCGGACCTATTTCGGGCCGAGGCCTCATGCCCGCCCCCCGAAGAAGCCGGAAGTTTCACGGGCAAAAAAAATTGCACTTTTCTTCTCGGTCCTTATCATCCTGGCCGCGGCGGGGACCTTTCTGTTCGTTATCGCCCGGAACAATGTCTCTTTCACTCTCAATGTGAACCTTGGAGAAACCCCGGAAGATACCGCGGGCGCGTCAATGTCATCCCCTTCCGGCATGGAATCTTCACTGCTTTACGGTTTCGAACAGAACGATAACAACTGGGAGATCCCGGCATGGGCCACCGTTAAAACCGACCATGTCGCAAGCGGTCTCAAGAGAACGGACGAAACGGCAAGCCAGGGGCGCGGTTCTCTAGAGGTTTCAGCGGAAATGCCCTTCCGAAGATGGGCAGGCGCCCTGGTGGAAATACAGCAGTATCTCGACCTCTCCGGCTACGATCGCCTGGCGGCCGACATTTATCTTCCTCCTGAAGCACCTCCGGGGATGAAAGGCAAAATGATCCTTACTGTGGGAGAAGACTGGCGGTTCGTGGAGATGTCCTGGGGAAAGAAACTCGCACCCGGAAAATGGACCACCATAGAGGCCGATATTTCGGATTCCTCGCGGGACTGGAAACGCACGGTCGTGGACAGCGCTTTCCGCTCAGACATAAGAAAAATATCCCTCCGCGTCGAATCGGACAACAACCCCGCCTGGTCGGGAAAGATCTATTTCGACAATGTCAGGGTATTGAAGCCGGTTGTTGCCGAGGAAGAAAACCTCTCCGAAACAACTCCAGAAACGGATTAGATCACTGACCACAGACAACAGACCACATATTTCCTATAAATGAGTGGTCCGTGGTCTGTAGACCGTCGGCAAGGCTATCGGCTACGAGCTGTGAGCTAGAAGCTGTCTAGTATATCCCCAGCTCCCTCAATCTATCATCGGATATCCCGAAATGGTGGGCCAGTTCGTGCTGGACGGTATGGGCCACAATACGGACTATGTCTTCTTTGGACCGGCAGACCCTTTCTATATTCTCCTTGAAGATAGATACCTTATCCGGCATTACCTGCCCGTAATTATGGCTTCGCCTGGAAAGAGGAACTCCCTGGTAAAGCCCCAGGACCATGCGCCTGTGCTTTGACCGGAGGAGTCGTGCCTGCTCCGGGGTAGGCCTGTCCTCTACAACAACATCCACATTGTCCAGTCTGTCCTTAAATATCCGCGGCAGATCTTCAATAGCTTTCACGACCAGCTGTTTGAATTCTTCTTTATCCATTAGGTTTGGGCTGGAGACATGCTGAACCCAGGCCTGAACCTGAGCCTGACTCTTAGGCTAAAACCCGAAAAGATCCTCGTCCGACGCTCCGGGCTCTTTTTCGAGTTCTTCCTCGAATTTCTTCGCCGCCGGAGGCAATTCCCCTGAACGCTCTTTAATGTAGTATTTCCTGTTCTTTATGGAAACGAAATTACTCCAGACCTTCCCTTCGGCGGACTGGCTTCTGCCTATCTCCTTTATGGCGTTGGCCTGGGAGGTAAGCTCGTCGGCGTGATAAACTATGGTCGCTTCCAGGGTCTTCGGAAGCACAGGAGACTGCTGTTCGTATTCACCGTGATGACTCAGGATTATATGTTCAAGCAGCATGCTGAGCTCCTCCGGGAAGCCTTCTATCGAGTTGATCTTTTCCATCAGCATCTTGTGCCCGATAACTATGTGGCCCACCAGTCCTCCCTCGACCGTGTACTCCGTCTTTTTAACATCCAGTTCATGGACTTTTCCTATATCGTGGATGAAAGCGCCGAAGAGCATTATATCCCTGTCGGCTTCGGGATACATAATACTCATGGCATCCACTATCCTCATAACTTCACGGGTATGTTCCATCAACCCGCCGATATAGGCATTATGCCACATCTTGCCCCCCATGCCGTCCCGGAAAAACCTCATAAGCCCCTCGTCTCCGGTAAAGCGTTCCTTTAATTTCTTTATCCAGGGATCTTCTATAGTATACAGAAGGCCCACTACCTCGTTGAAGATATCCTCCCGGTTTTCCGCCACGCGGACCATATCCTCGTACCTGTACATACGGTCATCGGCTTTCTCAAGAATGTCTATCTTAAATTGCTTTTCTTCACGGTATTTATCCACCGTCCCTTTTACGCGCACGACATCGCCCGCTTCGGCGGCCTGGTTGAATTTTTCGGCGTCATCCCATAGCCTGGCCTCTATTTTCCCGGTCTTGTCGGCGAGTGTTATATGAAGATAAGGCTTGTCGTATTTAGTGAGCTTGAGCTCCTTCTTGCTCATGATAAAGCAGGAATCCACCACTTCGTTCACCTGAAAATCCGATATGAATTTTTTAGCCATGATCTCTCCCGTATATTTTTTCCTGAACGAATATCGAAGACCGGGGCATCAAACCCGATACGCCCCTGAAATCCCTGTTTTCTCTCTTCACTCGATCCTGCGCGCTATATCCCGGCTGCGATACCCCGGCAGCCGCGGCTACCCCCAGCATATATTATCGTATTCACATCTCGCGCATCTCTCCCGGCCGTCCCTCTCCGGGAGCTTTTCAAAGCGCAGATCCCGTATTTTATCCCAGCATTCGCTTATTACCTTAAGCAGATCATCGACCATACCGTCGGTCAGTTCCACCGATTCGTCGCGGTACACGCCTTTTTCCAGGCCGTATTTTTTCACCGTATCGCTCGCGGGTTCCAGGAACTGCAGAACACCTTTTGCGACCTTTTTCCCCGCGCCCCCCCCGCTCCGCTCATAAAGCATCTTGTAAGCGATAAGCTGGCGGTAATAATCGTCGCATTTGTAGCTTGAAAGGTCCCTGCAGTTGGCAATAGCCTTGATGTGTTTGTCGGGTTTCCCTGTCTTGTAGTCTACGACCCTGATACTGTCGGATGTTTCTTTTTCTATCTTATCGAAAGTGCCTCGGAAGATCAGACCGTCCGGGAGAGGGACCTCAAGTTTATTCTCCAGATCGATCGGCATGACGGGGTCCCGGGCCTGAAGAAGATACCAGTCCTCGACCTGTTCCAGTTTAGTAACACACCACTTGTTCACGGGGTCGCTGCCCCCCTGATACTGGAGCTCGTCAAGAAAAGAAGCCCTGAAATCGCTGAAAGCCGGGAACGGCCTGCCCTCCATGTAAATGGAATAGACCTCCTCCAGGGCCTTGTGCGCGCAGTTGCCGAATATCAGGTGCTGGTTCTTCCTTCCGGGAAGTTTAAGCACATTATCGTAAAGGAATTTCCTGCCGCATTCTATGTAGTTATTAAGGCTGGTAGGATTAAGCGTAAGGTTTGCGACCAGGTCCTTCAGGATACCGTCCGTATCCTGAAAGGGGTCTTCTTTCCTGGTACCCGCAAGAAAAACCCTGAGAAATGATTCCTCGTCCTCGGGAGAACCGGGGACCGGATCTAAGGGCATCCCGTCGAAAAACCTGCTCGTTACGGATTTTTCTCCCGGGGTCGAGGTATAGACCAGGTTGGCCTTAGCCCTTGTGGAGGCAACATAAAAAAGTCTCAGTTCGTCGTAAAGCTCAAGTTCTTTCATCTTTTTCTTTTCTTCGATCTTTTCCTTACTCTTGTTTATTTCGGAAGGTATCCTTATGACTTCCCCTTTTCTTCGCACCGGCCAGCTCTTTCTTTCAAGGCAAAAAGGAAGGAAGACCGTATAGAATTCAAGACCTTTCGAGGAATGAGCGGTATAGACCCTGACCCCGTCCTGGCTGAAAGTCGCCATTTCACCTTTTACCGGCATGGCGTGTGTTTCCCTCAGCTCCATCTCCTTCATGAATTCCCCGAGCCTGATCCCCGGACGCGCTATATCCGCCTGCTTTATCATATTGACGAAAGATACCAGAGCCCTGAGATCCCTTACTTTAAGGACTTTGTCATCAGAGTATTTTTCCAGTATGAACCTGTAAAGCCCGGAATCGTTTATATACCTGAGAAGAAGATCATGTACAGGGATCTGTCCGGAACCGGAAATAAGGCGGTCTATCACCCACGCCGCCCGGCGCATGGAATAAGGGTCTTTAAGACCCATCGACAGGACCTCCGGCGGAAGATCGTTTCCGTCTTCGCGCGGCATGACGGGGTCCCGGTCACCGTCCCTTTCGAAGCGTCCGAAGTGTTCCATGAACTTCTGATAAAGGTTGATCGACCTGTACTTATCTCCTCCTTCCCGTCTGGCGGAACTCTTCGCGGAATTAACGAACGAAATGAATTTGAGCAGGTCCGAGTGCTCGACCGAAAGGTAATCCGATATCAGCACCCTGTAAAGGGCCAGGGATTTCCCCTCCATATCCGGGACCGGATTACCGGCCAGCTCGAGCACATCCAGCATCTGGCGTACGCGTTTTTCGTTCCGTATATCTTCCCGGCCGTCGGTAGCGTAAGGGATACCCGCCTTCAGGAAAGCGTCTACCACTTTCAGTATATGAGACCTTTTTCTCACGAGGACCGCTATATTGTTCAAAGGCTTGGACCTTTCCTCTTCCGTAAGGCCCGGGTCTTTCCGTATGTTCTCGGCCTGAGACTTTATCTCCTCCACCAAAAAGGCCAATTCTTCCTCTTCGGTCATGAACTCCCTTAGCTCTATCTTGCCGGAAGAGTAATCTTGCCGGGGATCCAGCTCCTTGGCCTCGATCCTCTCTTCCCGCGGTATTTGTGAGATTATCCCTGATGAAGCCTTGATGATCCCCCCGGTCGACCTGTAATTATCCCTCAGGGTTATGGTCTCGATGGAGGGCAGCCTCTCTTTAAGCACGCGAAAATTGGAAAGCGTTGCGCCCTGGAACCTGTATATGGCCTGGTCGTCGTCACCCACACAGCAGAGATTGGGCCGGCCCGCGTCCATTATGGAAAAAAGGAGTTCCAGCTGAGCGCCGTTAGTATCCTGGTATTCATCGACCATTATGTACCTGTACTGCTCTTTAAGCGCTCCCCTGAGGCCGTCCTCCCGGGCCAGAGCGTCAAGGGCTACCAGTATCATGTCATCGTAGTCTATCCTGCCTCTTTCATCGAAAACACCGCTTTCCCCGGTCTGTTTGATGTTCTCGTACCCTTCGTAAATAAGCGAGAGCTCCTTGAGACGGCGGAGATGTTTTTCCTCGAAACTAACGCCGTCCGGTTCAAGCCGGGAAACCGAATCCTTTAGTTCCCCGGGGGTTATACCCTCGTTCTTCAGTTCACTTATCTTTTTCTCTATTTCAGATCGGTGTATGTACGGCGCCCCGAAAGGCCTCAACCCGTTTATGCCTTCCAGATTATCTATAAGATGCTCTATGGCCCGCACCTTTTCTATCTCGCTTATTTCGATCTTATCTTTTACATATTCGACGGCCCATTCGGATTCAAGGACGATCGAATTCGCGAAACTGTGGAAAGTCTCTATTTCGGCATTATAGCCGTCATGGCCTATAAGGCTAACCAGCCTGTCGCGCATGGCCCGCGCTCCGGCGTTCGTAAAGGTGAGTATGAGTATATTCGAAGGGGAAATGCCGCGTTTCCGTAAAATGTTCGCGGCGCGTATCGAAAGAAGCTGGGTTTTCCCGGTCCCGGGACCCGCGAGCACGAGAAGCGGCCCCTCGGTCCTGTCAACGGCCTGTTTCTGGAATTTATTGAGCTTTTTGTAATGGTCTTCGTAAGACGCCATAGGTAATTTCAGCGATCCGGTCTCCCGGGTTAAATGCGACAAAGGACCGCGGACTCCGGACACCGTTCCCCGGGACCCGCGGAAAGATCATCTCCTGGTGATCTGGAAGATAGCGTTCAGCGCCAGCAGGTTCGGTATGAACCTTACCGGCCCCCTGTCCGAAAGAAATACCTTCTTTTCAACTACGAGACCTCTTTCCGAGCAAAATTTCAGGAAATCCTTTACGCTCAGAAAATGAAGGTTAGGGGTGTTGTACCAGGCATACGGCAGGGAACGGGTGACGGGGACATGTCCTCCGAAAAAGATCTGAAAACGGGCGTTGATGTGGCAAAAGTTCGGAAAACCTATTATGACCTTCGCGCCGACACGCAACGCCTCTTTGATAGCTTCCAGGGGATCCTGGACCTGCTGCATCGTCTGGTTAAAGATAACAAAATCGAAAAGCCCGTCGGGATATTCCTTCAGGCCCGAGTCTATATCCCCCTGGGAAACGCTCAGGCCTTTTTCCACGCAATTATATATGGCCTCTTCGCTGATCTCCACACCGCTGCCCCTTACTTTCTTATTGGAAACAAGGTACTCGAGAAGGTCTCCGTCACCGCATCCCAGGTCCAGCACCGTAGCGCCCTCGGACACCATCTCCCCTATCACTTTATGATCTATTCTCAGATCTTCTTTTCTTTTACTTGTCATTGTGGCCCTTCTGCCGCCTGTGCGTGGTATTGAGAAAATGTTTTATCAGTTTGGTCTCTTCCTCGAACTCAAGAAGGAACGCGTCGTGCCCGTAATCTGAACTTATCTCACAGAAAGTCACATCTATACCGTTCATCTTGAGAGCTTTCACTATCTCTTTGGACTGAAAAGAGGGATAAAGCCAGTCTGAGGAAAAAGAGATCACCATGAACCGCGAAGCGACCTCCTTGAAAGCTTTGCTGAGCTTATCATCTTTCTGCAGGTCAAAATAATCCATGGCCTTGGTTATGTAAAGGTACGAATTGGCGTCAAAGCGTTTAACGAAGGAATCGCCTCTGTACCTCAGATATCCTTCCACTTCGAATTCCGAAGTGAACTCGTAGCCGAGTTTCTCCTTTTTGAGGACTCGCCCGAATTTCTTTTCCATGGACTCGTTGCTCATGTAAGTTATATGGCCTATCATCCGGGCGACCGCAAGGCCCGCCGAGGGATGCCCCTTTTCGTAATAATCGCCCCCGTTCCAGGCCGGGTCGGACATTATAGCCTGCCTGCCCACCTCGCTGAAAGCTATCTGCTGGGCTGAATGTTTATAGGTTGTAGCTATGGGTATACAGGAGGCTACAGCATCGGGATAAAGTACGGCCCATTGAAGAGCCTGCATACCTCCCATCGAACCTCCGCAAACGGACAAAAGCCTCTTGATGCCGAAAGAGTCGATCAGGACCTTCTGTGCGTTCACCATATCCTTTATCGTCACCAGCGGAAAACTCAGGCCGTAAGGTTTACCCGTACGGGGATCAAGGGAATTGGGGCCGCTCGAGCCTTTGCATCCTCCTATTATATTGGAACATACCACGAAATACTTATCCGTATCGAACGCTTTCCCCGGACCTATCATTTCATGCCACCATCCGGGTTTTTTTTCGCCCCTGTAGTATCCGGCAGCGTGGGCATCACCCGAAAGCGCGTGGCATATGAGCACCGCGTTGCTTTTCCGGGCATTAAGCTTTCCGTATGTTTCGTATGCGATCTTGAGCTCGGGCAGCTTCAACCCGCTTTCCAGGAGGAACATCTCCCCCTCGGGAAGGTTGAAATACTTCAGCTCCACTAAACCGGGTTCTTTCGTATATTTATCTATGTTCTTTGCGTTCATTATTCTTCCTAATCGAGAAGATCGCGAAAAAGCCAGGTGCTTAAATACCTTTCTCCGGTATCGCACAGGACCGTTACAACGGTCTTGCCCCTGTTCTCTTTCCGTGAAGCGACCTGCAGGCTGGCGGCGAGGTTGGCGCCGGCCGATATGCCCACGAGAAGGCCTTCTTCCCTTGCGGCTTTACGCGCGTAATCACCCGCCATATCGTCGGAAACAGTTATTATCTCATCTAAAAGCCCTTTTTTCAAGATTTTAGGCACGAACCCCGCCCCTATGCCCTGTATCTTATGGGGCCCGGGCTCTCCTCCCGAGAGGACATTCGACGCTTCGGGTTCAACTCCTATGACCCTGACACCGGGGATCTCTTCCTTCAGCGCGGACCCCACTCCGGTAACGGTCCCGCCTGTACCGATAGCGGCCACGAAAAAGTCTATCTCTCCTCCGGTATCCTCGAGTATCTCACGGGCCGTCGTCCTGTAATGTATTTCGGGATTAGCCGGGTTCTCGAATTGCTGAGGCATAAAGGCATTCTCTTTAGAAGAAACTATATCTTCCGCCTTTTCAACCGCTCCCTTCATGCCCTTTTCCCCGGGAGTAAGGACTATTTCGGCACCGAGTATCCTGAGAAGCGCTCTGCGCTCAACGCTCATAGTATCAGGC
This sequence comes from Candidatus Omnitrophota bacterium, assembly GCA_014728075.1. GTDB lineage: Bacteria > Omnitrophota > Gorgyraeia > Tantalellales > Tantalellaceae > WJMG01. Next base: position 20,476 of record WJMG01000027.1, read on the forward strand.
ATGGTCAGCACGAGATCATAACCTCTCGCCGCGCAGACAAAAGCGAGCGCTATGCCGGTATTCCCGCTGGTAGGCTCGACTATAACTGAACCCTTTTCGATCTTCCCTTCCTTTTCGGCCGCCTCTATCATGGCAAGCCCTATACGGTCTTTCACGCTTGAAAGAGGATTAAAGAACTCGGCCTTACCCAGCACTTCGGCGCCGGTATCCTTCGCGAGCTTTTTCAACCTTATAAGGGGAGTATTCCCTACTGTCCTTGTTATATCGTCGTATATTTTCATGATGGTCTCCTTCTTTCAAGGAAAAGGCACAGGTAGTGGTATAGATGAATGAGATCCCGCAAATTCCTGTTCCTGCACCTGTACCTTTACCTGTTCCCTGTACCTTGAATTACGCCTTTCGCAGTGCCCGGTCAATGTCGTTGATTATGTCTTCCGCGCTCTCTATACCGATAGAAAGCCGGATATAATCTTCGGTAACCCCCGCCGCTTCCTGCTCTTCCCGGGAAAGCTGCTGATGTGTAGTACTGGCGGGATGTATGGCAAGGGTCTTCGCGTCACCTATATTTGCCAGATGAGAGACCAGTTCCAGCGAATCTATGAATTTCTTGCCGGCCTCTATTCCGCCCTTGACCCCGAACCCTATTATAGCCCCCTGGCCTTTCGGCAGATATTTTTCCGCCTTTTCCTTCTGAGGGCTTGAATCGAGACCGGGATAGTTGACCCATTTTACCGAGGGGTGTTTCTCCAGGAAGCCGGCCACCTTTAACGCGTTCTCCGAATGCCTGGGTACTCTCAGGTGGAGCGTTTCGAGCCCCTGGAGAAAAAGGAACGCGTTGAACGGGGACATGGCCGGGCCCATATCCCGCAGAAGAGTCACCCGCGCCTTCACTATATAGGCTATGTTCCCGTGTGGTTTCAGGGCTTCCACGAAGTTTATCCCGTGATAGCTCGGATCGGGTTCGGCTATGAGCGGGAACTTCCCCCCCGTCCAGTCGAACTTGCCCGAGTCGACGATAAGCCCCCCGATGGAAGTGCCGTGCCCTCCTATGAACTTTGTGGCTGAATAGACCACTATATCCGCTCCGTGGTCTATGGGTCTCAGGAGGTACGGAGAGACCGTATTATCCAGCACCAGGGGTATGCCCCTGGAGTGAGCTAGTTCGGCCAGCGCTTCGATATCGGTCACATCGAGCTTGGGATTCCCTATGGATTCAGCGTACAACGCTTTGGTAGCGGGCGTAATGGCTTCGGCAAAAGCATCCAGGTCCCCGGATGGCACGAATTTCACCTTTATGCCGAGCTTATCGAAAGTATAACGGAAAAGAGTATAGGTGCCTCCGTAAAGGTTATCGGCGGAAACTATTTCGTCCCCTGCCCTGGCCAGGTTAAGGAGAGAGAGGGTTATCGCCGCCTGGCCGCTTGCGGTTGCCAGGGCTCCCGCCCCGCCCTCCAACGCGGCGATCCTTTTCTCCAGGACATCGGTCGTCGGGTTCATTAGCCTCGTGTATATGTTACCGAATTCCTTCAACCCGAACAGATCCGCGGCATGTTGCGTGTTTTTAAACTGATAAGAGGTCGTTTGGTAAATGGGTACGGCACGAGCGCCGGTAGCGGGATCCGCCACCTGCCCCCCGTGAAGAGCAAGTGTTTCAATAGAGAGCTTATTGTCTATATTTGTCATCATATCCCCCCTGTTTTAAATAATATAATTGAACTCATTTCTCGATATTTCCTCATTAAGCCTTGACTTAAGGTCCTTTACGCTTATACACAAAAGGCTGCCGCATATCTTCTTATGCACGGACCTCATGACATCCGACAGCACTATGTCTATAGGGTTCCCGGAGCCTTCCGTGTCCGCGCTCATCACTTCCAGTTTCTGATTCGTTTTTTCGAGTATGGCGAGGACAGTCTCGTTCCCGACATCCCCGGACAGCCTGTATCCGCCCCGCGGCCCCCTTTTACTTTTAAGGTAGCCCGCTTTTTTCAGCCCCAGGAGGACCTGCTCCATTACCTTTTCCGAGATATCAAGCCTCTGGGACACATCTTTAATGGACAAACTTCCGCTTCTGCTGGAAGCGAAAAGTAATATGGTCTTTATATAGTAGTATCCTTTTTTGCCTATCAACATGATAAAAAAGTCCTAAATTATCCTATTTCCCTGTAGACAACTAGTAGAATATCATATCTTTGCGCTGATGTCAACAGATCATCTGGCACATCCTCGCGGCTTAAGCCTCCGTAAACCTTATTTTCACGCCCCGCCCTTTCAGCCCGAAAACGGAACGGCTTACCGGAGCTCCTCACTCTACGGTTCCAATGTATAAAAAAGGCCCGCGAAAAGCGGGCCCGTGAAAAGTTCGTGCGCGGCAGGATCTCACCAGGACCAGTATTCCCTGTCGTTAAGGTCTTTCACCCGCATGGGCTGCATTTCGGTATTGCGTCCGACAATATAACCTGACCCGTAAAAATTTCGGACCCAGTAGACCACTTCTTTCCAGAAATAATATACAACATATTCCCACAACGGCGGAGACACTCTCCTGACCTCATAAGTAACATAGTCGTTGTTCACCATGACCCTGATATAGTGAAGGAACCCTCCGTCCGCTTCCGGGATCTCTATAAGCATTCCGCCGCCGCCCGTGGTGATGTAATCGACACCGTCGAAGACCTGGTGGTCGTACATGTGCTTGTGCCCGGCAAAGACCATGTCGACCTTGTATTCTCCGCAGAGCTTCCTGAAACGGTAGGACCAGGGACTGTTATCCTCGTTATACCACTCCTGCTGATAAGGATCGTACGGCGGCTTATGCATGGCTATAAAAATATGATCGTACTTCTCTCCCGCCTTGAGATGCTCTTCAAGCCAGGCGAACTGGGTGTCGCTGAGGGCTCCGTCCTCGTTGTCCAATACTATGAAGTACGAATTCCTGTTCGCGAAAGCGAACTCTTTATTGCCGCAATATTCGTCAAAAAGCTTCCTGTCGTCGTGGTTACCGATAGCGGTTATGACGGGATATTTTATCAGCCGCTGGACCTTTTTCCACGCCTCAAACTGCGACCGCGACCCGTCCAGCGTAACATCCCCCACTCCCAGGACAAAGTCGATGGGGACTTTCCTGAAACGGTCTTCCCTGTTCATGTGCCAGATCTCTTTCATCGCGGCGGCATCGTTAAAGATGAGGCCGGCGTGATTATCCCCGAAGACAATGAAAGAGAAGTACACACCCTCGTTATCCACCAGTTTCAGCACATTCGCCTGGTTGTTGTCATCGAGCGGGGCGCCTTTCATGAACCAGAAATGGAACATGGGCAGAAAGGAATAGGCCACAGCCCCGATGAAAACATATATAAGTATTTTCCTGAACCTTCTCGTTCTTCTTCCCATTTAATGTCCTTTCAGCGTCCCTATTCCGGGGATATATCCCTTACTTCGTATGAGAGCGTCCCGGCAGGCACCTCGATCTCTATCCGGTCCCCGACCTTATGCCCCACGATCGCCCGCCCTACAGGGGAAGAAACGGATATCTTGTCGGCGTCAAAATCCGATTCCTCCTCGGAAACGAGCATGTAGCTGAACTCTTCGCCGGACTCCAGGTCCTTGAGCTTTACGGTCATTCCAAGCCTCGCCTCGTCTCCGGAAAGAGTGGAACTGTCTATTATATTGGCCCTCGAGAGAACATCCTCAAGATCGGCGATACGCTTTTCGTTCATGGCCTGCTCTTCCTTGGCGGCATCGTATTCGGCGTTCTCGCTCAGGTCCCCCTGAGCACGGGCCTCGCTCAGCGCCCTGGCTATCTCCCTGCGCTTGGGGCCTTTAAGATATTCTAGTTCCTCGAGTTTCTTATTATAACCTTCACGGGTCAAAGCAACTCTTCCGTCCCCCATTCTCATACCTCCCTCCTGCTCCGGTACTTTGGACTTACCTGATAGATGTTTTCATTCAAGTTGTAATTATATAGCATGAATAGCCCTATTACAAATGTTAATTCAATACATCCCCGGTGACAAGCCGGGTCTCCGGAGGAAAAAGCACAAAAGCCCCCCTTTTGTAAAAAATGAAATAGTTAGTTTTGATATCTTGCTTTTTGTATTTTTATCATTAAAATTGAAGTTGAGTATCGGGAACAGTTCTTTCTTAGAAGAAAAGTCAAAACGAAAAGGCAAACTATCCGAAAGGATAGGACAGCAAAGTCGCGAGCCTACTTTCCTTAACCGGGATACGGCAGTCGGACTACCGAATTTTGAGGACCCCTTTTTGGGACTCTCATAGCCCTATCGGATAGTTACCTTTTCAGTCTGGTAGGGTTTTTTATTTTGAAAGGAGGTTTCAAAAATGGGGATTAAAAGGATTTTCAACAAAATAGCGGCTCTCGCGACCGTATGCTGTTTCGTAATATCGGGAATGACCGGTACCGTGACAGCCTTTTCCGAAACCGCTCTTATGCCGCTTCAAAAAGGCATGTGCTATGTGACCTGGGACAGGGACCGTTTCGCAACACAATATTCCGACAATTCACTTACAAAGCTCTCAGAGATGGGAGTCGAGTACATTTCACTTTGCGTGACCGAGTATCAGGAAAAATACAACTCGACACGCATAGAGGAAACGGACAAAACACCCAGCTCCAGAAGCGTAAAGCATGTTATAAGGAAAGCACACGACCTCGGCATGAAGGTCATGCTCAAACCGCACATCGACCTTATTGACAAGTTCGACGGCACTTACTGGAGAGCGGACATCGGGTTCGCGACCGAAAAAGACTGGGAAGAATGGTTCGAGGAATACGAAGACTTCATAATCAAATACGCCAAGATCGCCCAGAGATGTAAAGTGGATATATTCTGCGTGGGGACCGAGCTGTCTTTCACCGCCCAGAAAGAGGATAAATGGCGCGAGATAATAGCAAAGGTCAAAAAGATCTATGACGGGAAACTGGTCTATGCCGCCAACTGGGATAATTTCAAGAACATAGGTTTCTGGGACGAAATGGACTATGTGGGTATAGACGCCTATTTCCCCCTCTCCTATGACCCGGATCCGTCGATGGAAGACCTGAAAAAGGGTTGGGAAAAATGGAAAAAGGACATTGCCTACTGGCAGAGCCAGATAAACAAACCGATAATATTCACCGAACTCGGGTACGCCTCGACAGCTCACGCGCCTTACTCTCCCTGGAAAGGGGGCTATAGCGGTAACGCTGACCCTGAAATACAGGCCAAATGCTACAAAGCTTTCTTTGACACGGTCTGGAAAGAACCATGGTTCGCGGGTGTGTACTGGTGGAAGTGGGACACTAACACAAGGGCCGGAGGAGAACATAACAGGCAGTTCACTCCTCAGAACAAGCCCGCACAGCGTATAATAGAGGCTAACTACAAAGGCATGCCCGGAGATTCGGACTACGCAATGATAAAAGCCGAAGATCAACGGTAGAGCGATAATATATGTCACGCAAAAAAGCAGCGGCATTAGCCGCTGCTTTTTTTTGCCCTGCCCTCTCCTGATCGGCGGGCAAAAAATGGATCTCTTGGTTAAGATAATAAAAGTTGACTTATACGGGCTTACATTTTATAATGCCAATGCGTTCACAGTAAAAAAATAAATAGTTTGCACACATTTCCCGTCCCCTCGGATCTGGAGGGTGGGAGCAACAAGGGACGGAGTGGAACATTATGGAGGTCTATACATCAGGCTTAGCCGGGAAGCTTAAATCTTTTCTTTTATTTTTTGTATCGATACTGAGCCTTTCTTTTTTAACCCCTGATCCGGTCGTTTCGAACAGTTTTGAGATACCGTATCTCCAAAAAGGGCTCTGTTACGCGACATGGGACAAGGACAGGTTCCTTTCCCCCTATTCCGACATGTCCCTCAAGGAACTTGCCGGCACCGGAGCCGACTTTGTACAGATAATAGTCACGCAATACCAGGAAAATCCAGATTCTACGGACATCAGAAGAACGGAACATACCCCGAGCGACAAAAGCCTCGTTCACGCCATCAAAAAAGCACAGGCCAACGGCCTCAAGGTAATGCTCAAGCCTCACATTGACCTGATAAACAATTCCGGAAATTTATATCACAGGGCCGATATAGGCTTTGCCCGCGAAAAAGACTGGCGGGAGTGGTTCGATTCTTACAGTAAGTTCATCCTGCATTACGCCCGCATAGCCGAGGCCACCGGCGTGAACATCTTCTGCGTCGGCACCGAACTTTCCTTCACCACCCAGAAGAACGACCTCTGGGAAAAAAAGGTTATCTTTCCGGTCAGAGAAATATATAAAGGAAAGCTCATATACGCGGCCAACTGGGACAATTATTCCATGGTAGAATTCTGGGACGAACTGGACTATGTGGGGATAGACGCATACTTTCCCTTGACGGCGGAACCGGACCCGTCCGTCAGCGAACTGTCACGCGGCTGGAAAAGATGGCAACATGAGCTTGCCGGATGGCAATCATACATCGGAAAACCTGTGATCTTCACCGAAATAGGATACCCCAGCGCGGCGCACGCGGGGTACGAACCCTGGAAAAGCGGTTATACCGGCAACGCCGACCCGGAACTCCAGGCAAGATGCTATAAAGCTTTTTTCAATACCGTATGGGGGTCCCCCTGGCTGAAAGGCGTATACTGGTGGAAATGGGATACCAGCGTTTACGCGGGCGGAAAGAACAACAGGCAGTTCACCCCGCAGAACAAACCCGCCGAAAAGATCCTGAAAGAGAACTACCGCATACCCCAGCGGCATCGAAGATTCATTATAGCCCGGGACGACTAGAAGAAATTTTCGGACAAAACAAGGGCCGGGCAATGCCCGGCCCCTTATAAACTCCTCTTATACCACCGGCCGCTATTCTTTTTGCTTTTTGTCCGGCGATCCCGGATCGATACCCCATTCTATTAGTTTTCCTTCAGGCCCGAAGATCAGATAGACCTTCTCGCCGGTGAAAAAATCAGAAGAGGCCGCTTTGTAAACCCATCTCACTTCCCCCGCCTTTTCCCCGGGGATCTCCACCACCGGTTCACCGAAGTCTTTTTTCACCTCAAAAGCGGCAGCCCCTTTTCTCAGGGCTTCGTGCTCGACCGCCTTTTTGACCTCTTTAAAGCTCCGGGTCTCTTCCCTGTATTCCCTTTCCATCTTTCCCCTGTCTCCGGAAAGCTCCATAAGAGCGCCGACGCCATGCTTGGATTTTACCCACTTCTTTTTTTTGCCGCCTCCGAAGAAAGCGTCCGCGCTTTCGGGAAAGACACTCGCCAAAAGGAATGTCAAGGCCGCCACAGCGGAAATTATCCTGGATCCGGTAACCATTATCTCTCACCGCCCCGGTTTCTATTTCTTTTTTTTGTCCTTACCGCGGCTTTCGACCAGGGCCTTTTCCAGAATTGTCCTGAAATGGTTCAGTTCGGACCTGGAAAGCAGAAAATGGGCCCTGAGTTTTTTTTCTACTATCTGTATCTCGAAAGTATCCGCTTCTTTCTTATATCTGACATTTATCTTCATATCGCTCCGGCAGAAACATAAAAGTTGATCAGGCCCCGTCGGGCTCGCTAACGGCACTCGCCGTTACGCCTTAAAAATTATTTCAGATCCCGGCAGAGTTTATCCGCGGCCGGGCCTGCTACAACAGCTCGGCGGCAAGGGACGCCAGAGGGCTCCTCTCGCTTCTTTCAAGTGTTATGTGTCCGTACATCTTCTGCCCCTTCATCTTTTCAACACAATAAGCGAGACCGTTGCTCGAAGAATCGAGATAGGGACTGTCTATCTGGTACGGATCGCCCGTAAGCACCATTTTAGTGGCGTTGCCGGCCCGGCTTATAACCGTCTTAACCTCGTGCGGGGTCATGTTCTGGACCTCGTCTATTATTATGAACCTGTTGGGGATGCTTCTTCCCCTCATAAAGGTCATGGCTTCAAGCTCGATTATCTCTTCCTTGATGTACCTGTCTATCTGTGTTTTTGCCTGTATTTTTATGTTCCTGTCTTTTCTGTCGGAATTTACGATGTATTCGAGATTATCGAAAATGGGGCCCATCCAGCTTTCGAGTTTTTCTTCTTTTGTCCCGGGAAGATATCCGATATCCTTACCTACAGGCATTACCGGCCGGGATATGAGCATGCCCTCGTATTTTTTCTCTTTTGTGACCTTCTGCAGTCCGGCAGCGAGAGCAAGCAGCGTCTTGCCCGTGCCGGCGGGTCCCAGGAGGGTCACCAGGGATACCTCGTCGTTAAGAAGAAGTTCCATCGCCATTGCCTGCTCCTTGTTCCTGGGACGAATGGACATTATATTGCTTTTGTTGAAAATAAGGGGAATGAGCGATTCGCCCTCTTCCCTGTACCTGCCGATCGCAGTATGCTTCGGGTTCTCGTTATCCACGAGAAGAGCGAACTCGTTAGCGAAGAAATTTCTTCCGTCCACCTTATGTTCTTTCTTCTTGTACAATTCATCTATAGCTTCTTTCGTAGTTGAAATGGAATGCCACCCCAGATAAAGCTCGTCTATCTCGACCTTCTCTTTTTCATAATCTACGCTCGTAAGGCCTATGGCGTCGGCTTTTATCCTGGCGTTAATATCTTTGGAAACAAAAATAACATTTTCGCCTTTCTGCTTCAGCATGTATCCGGTAAGAAGGATACGGTTATCCACTACGCTGTCGGAAAGCCCCAGGTCAACCACATCAGTGAAATCTATCCCGGTCAATATCTTGAGCCTGCCTCCGCCGCCGAGAGGATACCCCTCGCCCGGCTTGCCTTTTTGCCTGAGGGCGTCAAGTGTCCTTATCGCTTCCCTGGCGTTACGCCCTTTCTCGTCATGGCTGCTCTTGAAACGATCAAGCTCCTCGAGCACTTCTATAGGCAAAAGCACGGTATTGTCTTCGAACGATTCCAGTGAATGGGGATTGTGGAGTATGACGTTGGTATCAAGCACAAATGTCTTTTTCAAAATATTCTCCGATCCTTATCTGGGGCACGGTTCTTACAGTTTGTTGACCAGGCCGGCGAACCTCCTGCCCATTTCCCGGCACTGAGCGGCGGCTCTTTCATCGGGAGCACCTATGGAGACGGGACCGTAATGGTCTCCTTTCTCATTACCCTGAACTATCATCCCGTGTATAAGCCACGCGCTGAGGATACTGAGTACGGTGGTTTCGTTCCCGCCGCCTATGTTCGCCGCCGAGGTGAAAGCGCTTCCCGCTTTACCCGCGAGCTTGCCGTGGTATTTCACGGACTCGTCTATCACCTTTTTAGCCTCATAGGCGAGAGTGCCGTAGTATGTGGGAGATCCCATGATTATACCGTCGTAGTCAAGCAGGCTCCCGGCGTCAAAACCCTCCACACTTCTTACATCGTGATCGGCCACGCCCGCCTCCGCCACGCCTTCTCCTATGAGCCTGGCCATCCTCTCCGTCGATCCGGTCCTCGAGTAATATAATATTAGTATTCTTTTTCTCTTCTCTTCAGCCATAATCCCTCCCCAGGTATGGTAGCGACCGTGATTATAATATCATATTTCCGGACTTTCGGCTATATTTTGGGCTTCCTTCTTTCGGAAAGCCTCCTTCATGCCCGGCTGTCCGGACATTTACTTACGCGGCCCGTCCGTCCGCTTTACACATTAAAAGGCGTCCCCTTCCGGCAATAGCCGCCGCTCCTGAGCGCCGGATCAGATCCTTTCCACAGAACGCAGGGTAGCGGTCACTCTCCCGAAGGGGATCCAGACACGGCCGTAAAGAGGATATTTCCTTTTTCCCGCCTCGAAATACATCCATCCGTGCCCTTTTTTAACCTCTTTCCCCTTAAGCGCGGCGTACGGAACGAGTTTAAAAGCGGGGAATTCGCCCAGCCGCGGGAGTTTAATGACATCGAGGTCTTCAACACGGCCGTAAAGATCGTAGTTCTTCTCGTTGAGCGTGATCACCATGTGCACATTATCTCCCGGCCCTACAGACATGGTCATAAAACGGCACATGGCGCTTACCGGGTCCTGCACCTCGGGCCCTATAGCGCATTTTTTTACGGACCCGTCGGTAAGATTGGTATGTATGGCTTGCATGTCCTCAAAATCGTACTCGACGACAAGATGTTTTCTGTAGTTTCCTTCCCTCCGGTCCGCCTCGAAACGCATGCTGGTCATAGTTTCCGTGTCGATGTACGAAGTATAAACATCCTCAACGCGGTATATCTTCGAAAGGAACCTGTTGGATTCCGTGACCACGGAAACCACATACACATCCCTCCCCCTGTACTCTTTTATCCCGTAACTTGTGGCAATTATCTTTCCTATGGGCACCCCGTTCCAGGCCATAAGGTAGGTAAAGCGTATATCGGTCGGGAAATCGACTCTCCTGGACATGCCGGCCGTTACGGTTTCCCTGGTCACCCCGCCGACCTCGCCCAGCTGCTTGATCTTCCCCGTAGAGGCACATCCCGACGAAAGAAGGGAAAGCAGCACAAAGATAGTTAAGGGTTTTAATTTTTCCATATTTTATATTATAATCTAAGGAAGTATTACCCTACAAGAAATAGCGAAGAGCGTCAAGTCTAAACATATTATCGGTTCCGCCCATCCAGAGAGGAGATACGATGAAAAGCTTCCTTGATCTCGCGAAACAGCGAAGAAGCGTAAGGACTTACATCAACCGTAAGATCACGCGTTCCCATCTAGAGAAATGCGTGGAAGCCGCCCGCTTCGCCCCTTCAGCCTGCAATTCCCAGGAGTGGAGATTTGTAGCGGTGGACTCTCCCGAAAAGAAAAAAGAAATAGACGGGACCTTCAAGGGCCCCTACGCCATGAACAGTTTCGCTTCGGGCTGCGCCGCCTACATCGTAATAGTACTCGACAGTCTCAAGACCACGGCCTGGGCCGGGGGCAAGGTAATGGGCACGGATTTCCGGAGAATAGATATCGGGATAGCGTGCGACCACATAGTTATGCAGGCACAGGACCTGGGTATCGGCAGCTGCATCCTCGGGTGGTTCAACGAAAAGGCCGTCAAAAGGATACTGAATGTGCCCCGCAACAGAAAGATAGAACTTTTGATATCTCTGGGATACCCGGATCCGGGAAAAGAGAAACTTGAGAAATACATGAAAGACAGAAAAGAAGTGCTGGGATTCAATACATACTAAAACGGGTCTCAGGAAGAACGGCATAAAATAAAAAGCCCGGCTTTTCAGCCGGGCTTTTTGCCGAAGAAACTTACATAAAACACAATTTATTCGCTTTCCGGATACCAGAAGGTAGCTATCTTCCAGATCCCGCCGACGAACCTCGCTATACCCCTTCCCACATCATCATTGGTCTTATCCGTGGAGTCGGAATAGGCCGGAGAACCCTTGGTCCCGGTCTCGTCGATATTGTCAGGCACCTCAAGCTGGCCGTACAGTATATCATCCAGCCCCTGACCGAGGTTCTTTAAAGGCTTGTTCGTTGATGCAAAAGCGCTGACATTGAATAAAAGTGCGGCTACTACTATAAGTATAAAAAGCTTCTTCATCTTCACCCCCTTTAACCTTTAGCTTGGAGTATATCCCATATATGGCAAATTGTCAATATTTTGATGTCAAAATATTTTCTAGTATTAATATCATCAAATAATACCGGCGAACTTCAACGCGCAGATCGTCTTGGAATCCAGGATCTTCCCGGCTGAAAAAAGCGCTCTGACCTCTTTTTTGCCCAATATCCTCACATCTACACATTCATCGGGATCACCCTGAGCGTCGGAGGCGCCTGAACATTCAGCTCTGTATATGTGTATCATCTCGTTACAAAAACCCGGGGTGGTATACACGACTCCCAGCTTCTTCAAAGACGAGACCTTGAAACCCGTTTCCTCGGCAGCTTCTCGTTTAGCGCAGGAATAGGGTGTTTCCCCCTCTTCAAGCGTACCCGCGGGAAGCTCCCATATGTATTTCTCTATAACGCCACGGTACTGCCTTATCATAACGACCTTTCCCTTTAAGAATGGCACTATAAGCGCGGCCCCCGGGTGATCTATCTCCTCGAAGTAGGCCTGCGCCCCGTTAGGCATTTTCTTATGACTCTCATACAGGTTGAGCAATTTACCCTTGTAGACGCTTTTTCTTTTCGTCATTATAACCTCTCTCTCCTCCTTAAAAAAGGAGTATACCGTATCACAAGCGTATCAACAAGAACTAATGTTCCGGAGGCCGCGATACACGGAACACTGCAGGACAAAAAAATAGGGCACGATGTTATCCATCGTGCCCCTTAAACTATAACCTTAACGCCTGCCGCCAAGCGTATTATTTTTTCAAATAGTCGAGAATAGCCTGGTCCTTCTTCGCTTCCCATTCCTTTTTGAAATCCGCCTTGTGTTTTGTTTTTAATGCGGGCATTACCGTATAAGTGTTATAGACGCCCTTCCTGAAAGAGCTGGCGACCTTCTCGTTTCCCCCGAACGGTGTGACCTTTACCATCAGAGTCGACAAAAGAAGAACCGTTGTCATACATACCGCGCTATATTTCAGGGCTTTGTGGGCGGAAAGCGCTTCGCTTTTACATTTCATAGATACTCCGAAATCAAGATCCCCTTTAAGGTACTCTCCTGCGATGTTCGCGGCTTCCTCTCGATTTGACGCCTCACATATAACTTCAATTATGGTCCTGTACTTCATTTCCTTTTCCTCCAAAATGGTTAAAACAGCTTACTTTTCTTTCATTTACAAGTTTACACCCAATAAAAGCTTAAGTCAACTAGCTTTTTTAAACCTTAATGAATATGAAAATTATTCGTGAGTTTAGTAACAATGATTAATATCATCAGATTTTCTAACTTGTTAATTCTTAACAGTTGAGGCAAAAAAAAGGCCCGGAGAAACCCCGGACCCTTGTCGTCTCATCTTCCCGTGCTTATTTAAACATTTGCCCCGCCTAATATACGGACTGCCTCGTCATGTATTAACCCGTTCGTGGCCAGAACGGAACCGGAACGAATATCGTAACCCTCGCCCGTGATCGAAGTTACCCTGCCCCCGGCTTCCATCACCAGGAGAAAACCGGCGGCCGTATCCCAGGGATGAAGGTCCATCTCCCAGAATCCGTCCAGACGGCCGCAGGCCACATAACAAAGGTCAAGGGCCGCAGCACCGGGACGCCTGACCGCCTGTGTCTCGGCAAGCATCACCTTAAAATACTCAAGGTTCTTTATTTTGCGGTCAATGTTATAAGCGAACCCCGTCGCGAAAAGAGAACTTTTCAGTTCTTTTGCCCGGGAAACACTCATCCTTTCACCGTTCAGGAACGCGCCTTCGCCTCCGGCCGCGGAGAACAGTTCGTCCCTGTTGGGATCGTAGACCGCCGCAACGGCGGGTTTGCCTCCGGCATAGACGCCCACCGAGGTGCAATATACCGGAAAACCGTGGGCAAAATTAGTGGTGCCGTCGATAGGGTCTACGATCCATGTATAATTTTCGGTCCTGTCTTCACGGCCGCTCTCCTCGGCAAGAATGGAATGTCCCGGAAAGAACTCTTTTATGTTATCCAGGACTATTTTTTCGCACTTCCGGTCCACATCGGTGACCAGGTCGTTGAACCCGCTCTTATGGCTTATCTGCTTATCTCCGCGCATGCGGCTAAGAGCGTATCTTCCGGCTTCTCTGGCCGCGGCCTCCGCCACTTCTTTTATTTTCTTCAGATCTTCCATGACCATCCTTTACATTTCCGTAAAACCTGCAGCCTGAACGCTACACGCCGTACGCTAAACACTGGACATTCCTCTTCATCCTCCCCAGAGGGCACTCTCTGCACAAGGGCGACTTTTTCCTGCAATACCTCTTACCGGTCTCCACTATGTAAGCGTGGAAAGCGTTAAGCTGTTCCACTGTCCGCGGAAAATTGTCGTGAACGAGGTTCCGGAGCTCGTCATAGGGGGGCTCTTTATCTATCAGCAAATGTCTCTTGAAGATCCTCTTAGTATACGCGTCAACGACAAATACCGGCCTGCAAAGAGCGTACAGCAAGATACTGTCAGCGGTCTCAGGGCCGATTCCGTTGACGCTTAGAAGTTTACCTCTCAAAATATCCGTATCAATACCACTTAAAAGTTTGATCTCCCCGGAACATTCGTTTTCCAGAAAAGAACAGAGGTTCTTGAGCTTTCGGGCTTTCTGCCTGAAATAACCCGCCGGCCTTATAAGAACGGCCAGCTCGCCGTCCTTCACACGGGAGAGAGCTTCCGGGGAAAGCAAGCCCCTTGACCTCAGGGCGGATATCGCCTTCTCGACATTGGACCAGGCGGTATTCTGGGTCAGAATGGCACCGACCATTACCTCGAACGGACCGTCCGCGGGCCACCACCCCAGATCGCCGTACCTCTTCTCAAAAGCGGAATAGATGCTCTTCAGCCTCCTATTCACTCTTAACGCCTGACGCTTCACGCCTTACGATTCCCGCTGCTTACCGCCATCTCTATCCTTTCGGCTATCGGCGGATGGTCGTAAAAGAATATTTTCTTTAAAAGAGCGGGGCTCTTTTCGGCGAGATTCATTCCGGCAAGCCGCTCCATGGCCCCGACAAAAGCTTTCGCGTTACCGGTAAGCTCAAGCGCGAAACGGTCCGACTGCTTCTCCAGGATCCTCGAAAACAGATTCTGAACAGGCAGTACGGCGAAACCGAATACACCCATCAGAAGAACGAGGGCGGGAAACAGAGAAAGGTCGTCAACACCCGGCGCTCCGGTGGCCGCCGCGATTTGAGCCGCCGCCATGTACAGGAGGTAAAACCCCAGGTAAGCGGTGATCGCCGAGAACGCGAGCAGCTTCCATATATGCCTGTATTTCAAATGCCCGAATTCGTGCGCGACGACCACACGGACCTCATCCAGGGGAAAAGCTGAAATGAGGGTATCTCCAAGAACAACCCGTCTTGTGCCCCCCAGACCGACCAGCGCGGCGTTAGCTTTCCTGGTTTTAGAGCTAAGGTCGATCTTTAAAACATCCGTCAGGGGTATACCGGCCTTTCCGGAAAGTTCAAATATAGCCTCCTTTAGTTCCTCTTCCTCCACCGGCGTGTATTTATAGAACAAAGGAACTATCAGAACGGGAAGCAAACGGGCCAGGACCACGGAAAAAAGCACCCAGAGGGACGACACCACTATCCACCATGACCCCGGAAAAGCACGGAGAACAAGATAAAAGACCTCGGCGCAGGTTATATACAGGATAAAAGAAAGCGTTACGGCCTTTGCCTCGTCTTTTAACCACGACAGGAAAGATCTTTCGGAAAGACCGAACTTTTTCTCGAGAACGAACGAGGAGAAAAAGTGCAGGGGGAAAGATACAAGATACATAAATACCAGAAAGGCCGAAATATATAAAAAACAGGAGACAAAGAAAGAAGAACTCCTTGCTGAAACCCATTGCGAAAGAGCTTCAGAGGCGAATATCCAGAAAAAGAGAACCGCCCCCAGGCTCAAAAGTATATCCGCGATCAAGATACGGAACTTGACCGCGGAATACTTTTTCGCGTCACTGTCCTTCGGACCATAGGCCATCAGCGCTTTTCTACCTCCGAGATCGCGAGCTTGGCCCTTTTCCTGACCTTGCTGGATTCGGCTTTCAGCATAGGCTCGAGGATCTCCTTATCGGAGCTGTCACCCATTTCACCTACTACTTTTATGGAAGAAAGCTTGACCGACATGTGCTCGTCGTCAAGATGCTGCTTTGCCACCTCGAGCGCCTCGGGGCTTTTCCTCCTGCCGAGAGCGAGTATGGCCCTGCTGGCCACGCGGGGATCAAGGGAATTAGCCGACTCGACGAGGAACTCGTCCACGCCGTTGACCTTCAAGGTCGCCAGCCTCGATATGGCTACGGTCCGTATATTGGTGTCGGGATCCTTTGTCAGCCACACAAGGGGCTGCAGGCAATCCTGGGTGCCTATAAGGCCCAGCGCTTTTGCCACGGTCAGCCTTACTCCGGGATCATAGTCCCTGACCATTTCGGTCAGATAAGGCACGGCTTCCTCGGACCTGAGCCTTCCGAGGGCCGCTACGGCATACATCCTTACCCTGGGGTCGTAATCGCCGAGAGCCGCTATAAAAAGGTCCGTATCGCTTTCCGGGGCGAGTTTAGCGAGAGCCCTTACGGCGTTGAACCTGACATTGGGGAAACTGTCGGTCAGAAGCCTTTTCAAAGGCTCTACCGACTTCCCGGTGCCTATCGCGCCCAGTGTCTTCGCGGCTTCCTGCCTTACCTTCTGGCTTCTGTCCCTGAGCATGACTATAACTTCCTCCTCCACGGAGGAATCCGCCGTTTCGGCCAGTATCTTCAGAGCCGCAACTCTGGCGAACTCGTCGGTCTGGTCATCGAGCACCGGTAGAACATATTCCACGACTTCGCCATCGTAAGAGGCGAGATCCCTCATGGCATCCATCCTCCTGGGCTTTTCGTAAAGCTCCTTTACCAGCCTCTTTATCTTGTAGTTAGTTCCCGAACCGCCGTCATCGGCCGACGCGGGCGAACATAAAAAAGCGGCCGCCGCTATTAAAATAAAAACCTTTTTGAACATCCCGTTATCCTCCTTTGGCGCGGGAACGCGCCTTTACTTTGCAGCTACGATCTTTTTTTCTTCCGGGAAGAGGGCTTTTTACCGGCCCCTGCCCCGGATGACATCTTATTGAGCTTCTTTTTTATTTTATCGCCTTCGGTATTTATCTTCTGCAGACGCTTCTTGTATTTATCCAGATCGGCGACATCAAGGTCCCCTTTCATCAGCTTTTCCGCCACATATTTGCCCATTTCGTGAAAGAGCTTTTCTTTCTGCACATTCTTCATCTGTATCTCCAGATGCGTCTGGGCAACACGGTACATCTTGGAGATATCTTCTTCCGCCGCCTTCATGGCTTTGGAGAGATGCACCCCCGTCCTCTCCATTACGGGCTGCATCCTCTTGACCAGTTTATCCATCTCCCCTCTGAAATCTTTCTTTTTGGTCGTTTTCTTCTTTGCCATTTGTCCCTCCTCTGTAATATTTAATTTTCGAAATATGCTTCCTTTTCGTACCGCACCCTGCAGATACCTCTCTTTGAGTTCTCTATAAAATCAACGAGACACTTTACTTCGTCCGATCTCAACCTGTCGCCGATCTCAGCTATAGCCTCGGCCTGCAATTTTCCGGACAGATAAAGCAGGCGGTACGCTTCCTTGATCTCCCGGACAGCTTCCCTGCTGAAGCCCGCCCTTTTGAGGCCTATAAGGTTAACTCCCCTGATGACCGAAGGCCCCCTGACTATCATGTAGGGGGGTACATCCTTGTTGACCCCCGTAAAACCTCCTATCATCGCGTACGCTCCGACCCGGCAGAATTGATGAAAAACCACATTCCCGGAAATAAAAGCGCCTTTCCCCACCTCCATGTGTCCGGCGAGTATGGCGCTGTTCGCCACTATTACATTATCGGCTATCCTGCAGTTGTGCCCTACATGCGCCTGGGCCATAAGCATGACATTATCCCCTATAACGGTACTGCTCTCTTCCTGGGTCCCCCTGTGGACGGTGACATATTCCCGTATAACGCAGTTCTTTCCTATCCGGGTATAACTATTACCGCCGGAATAAGCCAGGTCCTGCGGCTCGTTACCTATGACCGCTCCCATATGAACTACGGTACCTTCGCCGATAGATGTGTTGCCGCAAAGATACGCGTTGGCCATGATCCTTACCCCCGGACCCACTTTTACATTTCCGTCAATGATCACATTAGGCCCTATCTCGGCCGTTTCGTGTATCTCCGCCTTTTTATCCACCATGGCTGTCCTGTTCAAGGGCATATTCAGACTCCTTCCCTGTCGAGTTTATCCACGAGATCGTTGATCACATCCGCTATAGGCTTAAGGTCGTGGTCCTTGTTCACCTGAAGCCTCACACTGTAATCTCCCTCATCTATGCGCTTTATGTCCTCCTCAAGCCGCTCCAGCGGAGCTACGAACCTGTAGGAAAGCACAACAGCCCAGCTGAGCATGCCTACGAACACTATCGGCAGCCCTACTGCCAGTATCAGGTTTATGCGGTAAACTACCGGCAAAAGGTCCCTGGCTATGAAATCGGGAAGCGCTATCTGTTCCGCGAGCACGGTGAATATAAAGTAATAAAGGCATCCTCCTACGAACACCGTCGGTATTATCATGGACAGGATGATAAGGAACAGGTATCGGGACTGTAATGATCGGTTAAGGTACTTGATGGCCATCCTCCTGTTTTATTCAACCGGGCTATCTCTCTCTTTTTCTCAAAAGAGGTATCCTGGGAAGGCTTGGAAGCTCCAGTCTCCTCTGACTCCCCCCGGAGCTCTCTATAACATGTTCTACGCCCCCGGTATATCCGAGCGTTATATCCTTGTAATACGCCGAGGCGCTGGAATCGGTGCTGTCGGAATCGGTCATAACGGAGACCGCCTCAACATCGACAGTAAGCTCCTCGCCGAAAAGTTCCAGATAATCCTTTTTGAGGTCCCGCCTCTCATGTTTCCATATCTCGGAAGGCCCCGACTGAAGTACCATTATCCTGACATTCTCCGTATAAGGGCTTACGGCGCTCCTTCCGACCGGAATTTCCCTGCACCAGACATATTGTATGGCTTTCATGTTAAGGAAGAACCTGGCGTGAAACACCACATACACCTGGGCGGCAAAATCGAAGACTTCCTTGTCTTGCAGGTCTTCCTCCGAACCGAGTTCGGGAAATTCCTCCGCCTTCCAGTCCCAGCTCACGAATGGGTCCCTTTCGTGGGAAAGCGGCTGCTTGTAATAAAGAGCGGAAGCCGAATCCTCGCTGATCGCTTTAAGGCAGTTCAAGCCTTCGTGTTCCGCCACCAGGTATTCGGTCTTTTTTTGACCCAGGAGCTTTCGATCCCATCCCTCAAGACCGGCCGGTGAAGAGAAAGGGAAATACCGGACCACCTCATACTCCGAACCCTCAACTTCCTCTTCCCTGAGAGGAAAACGGTCTTTAAGGAACAGCAGGACAAGAACGGCGGCAAGAAAAAATAAGAAGATTACAATCCCTAATCGCCTCACAGAACCGCCCCGGGCCTAGATCTTGATCTTTTCGGACCATTCGTTGATAATAGGCATTTTCCATTTATTGCCCATCAGCACCTGCACTATACCGACGAGAGAAAGAATAGCGCATACAAGAGTCCCGATGAGTGAAACAAAAGTGCCCAGCAAAGGAATTATCCCTATTATCCCGAATCCGACTTCAACGATAAAAAGCATCAGACCCTGCCTGGCGTGGAACTTTACGAACGGATCCTCTTTTTTCATCAATATCGGGACAAGGCAAAGGATCCAAAGATACGCGAGTATCGCGTACACATTCTCGTTAGAAGCGTTATTCTCTTTTTTTACTCCGGCGCTTTCCGGTGTTTTCCTGTCTTCGTCCATGGAACATCCTCCTTCACTGATAAAGGTCGAATTCATACTGTCGTATCTTACCTCAATACTTACATATTTTAGTATTATTAATAATAAAGTCAATATATTCTTAAATTTAGACTCGAGACCAGGGGCTAGAGGTTTCGTTGAGGTAGAGGCAGAGAAAAAGGATGCGGGATAAAATATATGTATTTGCTGTCGGCCTTCGGGAGGCTCGAGGCTGGAGGCAAATGGCTAAAGGTGCGTCACGCGCGAGGCGATGGGGCCGGGTACCGCCTTGTTCCCGTACCCGGTACAAACGCATAAGTCCGCGTTGCCTCTCCAGCCCGGAGATAAAAAAACCCCGGTTCGGCGGACCGAACCGGGGTTTTTGTGGTTCACTTTAACGGAACTTAGAAGCTGAGAGCAACGGTACCTACGATATCTGTAGCGACATCATCGGTCCCATTGTTGTTCTCAAGAGCGTCACCCGGGAAGAACCATGCGGACAGAAGTCCGAAGGTAACATCCTCGGTGTAGTCCCATGTAAGAGAAAGATCGACCTCGTCACCGACATTCTTATCGGTGTTCTGGTTCGAATAATCCTCAGCGAGCCAGAAGTGACCATAGAGAGCCTCGAAAGTAAGGCTGTCGGTCGGCTCAAGGGTCAGCCTGCCGAGCACCTGGTGCTGGTTGGTGTGCGAAGGCGTGCTGGCGGTGGCTGTCCTGTAGAACACATTCTGGAATTCCCTTATAGCGGTGTCGAACTTACCCCTGTACATGGAATCCCATCCGTTGTAATCGCCCGTGGTAACGGCGTTCCTGTTTCCGACATCTTCCTGACCGGAATAGAAGATGTACTCGGCGCTGACAACAGGCCTCCAGGCGAAATCGTCCTGCCAGTAGCGGCATTCCACCATGGCGTCGATCGCCCAGGCGCTTCTGTCGCGTTCGCTCTGCTGCCCGGCTATACCGAGGAAATCACCGGTCTGGTAAGCACCTTCAAGAGCTATGGTCCAGTCTTCGATCGGGTCGAAGCTGCCCCTGAGGCCGAAGGTGTGCACATCGTCGTTGTAAACATCGTTAACAGTGGAAGTGTTCATCACGGTGTTGGCAACGGTGGACGGGTTCCTGTCCTGCTTGAAGAACCAGTAAGCTTCGGCTTCTCCGTTGTAGTTGTCGAACACATAGCCTACATTCAGGCCCCACAGGTTGATGTCGTCGTCGGCCCTTCTCGCGTTCTCGCTTATCTTGGCGAAAACACCGTCGATGGTCCACGGATCGTAGTCGAGAGTCGCCCTTATGGCGTCAAAGGACTTGACCGCGGTGTACTCCATCGGCCAGAAACCGCCGGAAGGATCCTGCATGTTGGCTCCGATGATGAAGCCTTTACCGAACCACAGGTCCTGGCGACCTATCCTGAGTGTGAGCGGAGAGTAAAGGAACTCTTTCAGCTCAACATAAGCGAGGTCCACGAGAACGCTGTAAGCGTCGGTCTGGCCCGGGGTAGCGCCCCTGGCGACAACGACATCGTTGATGTCGTCGATCATGCCGAGCTCGCCCGCTGCCTGGCCGGTCTGGAGCCCGTCGCCCCACACCCTCTGGTTCACGAGACGGACAACACCGGATACATTATCGGTGAGATCGGCGTCTATCTGAACCTCGGCGGTGCTGGTGAGGTAGCTCGCCCAGTTGTTGGTCTGGAGACCGGTGTTCGAGTTATCGGCGTCACTGGCGTCCAGATCGTAGTTGTTCCTGAGAAAACTGCGAAGAGTGATGTCTCCGCTTACCTTAACGCTCTGGGTTTCCGCGTAAGCTATGGCGGAAACGGCAAATACGAGCGCTATAACGCAAAGTACTTTCATTAATTTCATTGCTTTACCTCCTTAAAAGGTATTAAGCGCCGGCCTTTCCGGCCGGCAATATCTCAAAAGAACGGGATACTACCCGTCCTAGTTTTCGCTATATAAGTATCGCCCATTGTAGATTTGACAATCTCTGGCAGATAATAAGTTAACTTTTATTTCATCCCCCCTTTCTTTGCCGGATTCGAGATCGCCGCAGGCGGTACATGCTGGTTTTTTAAAAGAACTTTAAAGGTATATGTACTTATACAGAAAATCATGTATTTCTACATTTGTGAAAGTATAGCACGATACAACGCCCAGTCAAGATTAAAACAACAAATTCTTTTTTGTTAAAATAAAACAAAGTTAGATGTTTTCGCGCCTGTCACACGCCGTTCTACTTCCGGACACGAAAAACAATGGTTTCGGAGTTACGAAGGATGGCTTCTTTTATATCGGAGTTTTGTGTGAGGCTTCCCAGTGTTCTATCGATAAGCTCGTGGCTCATCAGGTCGGCGGGTGAATGAGAATCGGTATTGAGCACCATCGGCGCTCCCGCCTCACTTGCGATATCAAAGACATGAGCGTTCCCGCGGCAATGCCCTTCGCGGGTGGTTATTTCCAGATATACCGTTTCTTCAGCGGCCAGAGCCGCCTCTTTCCGCGTTATATCCCCGGGATGGGCCAGTATGTCAACGCCTGCCCTTATGGCTGCTTCATTAGTCCCGGGGACCACCGGTTCTACAGGAGACTCTCCGTGGCCTATGACTATCCCCGCCCCCCTGGCGCGGGCGTGCTTGACCATCTCGGGGTACACCTCGACGGGGACATGAGTGATCTCAACACCGGGAATGACGAATATATCCCAGTATCGGTTAAGGACCTCGGAAACCCGGGCCAGGGCTTCGATCGTAGCATCGATATTAGAATGGTCTACATGGTCGGTAAGAGCTATGGCCTTATATCCGGCGACTACAGCCCTCCTTACCAGTTCGGCGGGAAGAAGGCAACCGTCGCTCAATAAGGTATGTGTATGAAGGTCTATCATTGTACTCTCCCTTTGTATTCACCTGGAATAAAGCGGTATCAGGCTAGAGGCTATGATAAAACAGGCTTTAGACCGGTGCCTGTTGCCTCCGGCCTGAACTGAATTTTACCATGGAGATGCCCGGCGGGCAAGGCCCGCCACCAGGTAAAGGCGCGAGAGGGATGACGCGACAACATCTTTTATCTCTGCCTGCACCTTCCGTTCTGTCGCCAGCGTACGGGAACACACCGGAGGCTATGCGCCGTTCGCCGCACCCTTTTTATTTCGGACCTCTTCAAGCCACCTGTTAAGCTCCACCGAGAACCTGGCGAGGTTAAGTTTTTCCGATAAAGAATAATTTCGTAATTTTTCCAGGAAAAGACGGTCCCTTTCTATAGCGGAATCGTTCACTATCTCTTCAAGGGGTTCGACGGCATTGAGCATATCATCCTTGCCTTCCCACCCCGTATTCACCGGAAAACCCTCTTGGGCCAGAGGAGGATCCCATGTCCCGTCTATGAACAACCACTTACCGCCGATCTTCGCTTTAAGAGCAAGGTGGTAAGAAACAGGTATTTTCCCGGCATATCGCCTGACATCTTCCGGATAAGCCACATCAAGGTCTTTCCACAGGAACGGATAAGTGCAGTATCTGACCGGAAAGTCCATCCGTTCGAAGAACATACCCATAAGATAATGCTTGGGAACGCAAAATCCCCTGTTCAAAACAAGCATCTCCCGGGGGCCTTTTTCCAGTCTGAACAGTTCCGGGATAACAGCGAAGGGTATGTCGCGCACCTTTTCGAATATGTTCACAGCGGCCTTAACGCTTGTCAGCCCTCTCTTCCATTCGTAAAATTTCTCGATCACAATATCGCTCATGTTGACTTATAGTTTACCTGACAACTTCAGAATATGCCATTTTAACGCTATTTTGAACGGGACTTCGCCCTCCACCATGAGGGCTTTGAGGTCTTTTTCGCCCGGAGCCTTTATAAGCGTCTCGACCCTGCCTATCCTGTAAGCAAGTTTTATAAGGTCCCTGGATATGATACCCGCCCGCATATGCTTCCCGAAAGCCCTTTTCCAGGAAAACTCGTATTTCTTCATGGCATGACCGTCGAACCTTCCTTCCTCCAGGGCCCGGAGCGCGGTCAGGGCCGCCAGCTGGCCGGCCTTAAGAGCGTAATAAATACCTTCTCCCGTTCCCGCGTATACCTGGCCTGCCGCGCTTCCGCACACCATTATCCCGGGCGCGTAAGTTCTCGCTATCGGCCCGCCGACCGGCACCGTCCCGGCATAGAAGCTTATTTCGCGGGCTCCGGCCGCGTATCTGTCGGATAGAGCGCGGAACCTTTCGGAGATGTCGGTTTTTTTCGCGAAAGAACCGTACCCTACATTAGCGAGTGTGGCGCTTTTAGGGAATATCCAGAAATAGCCTTCGTTCCTATCGTCGAAAACATACTTGAACCTCGACTCGTCGAGGCCGTCAAATTCGTATATCCCCCCCACGCAAGGCGCGAGCAAAGGGGTATTTTTCACGAGCCCCAATTGTTTCTGTAACCGAAAATCACACCCGTTGGCTATGATCGCTATCCTTGAGCGTTCGGTCCCTTTGTTCGTAGTGAGCCGGCAATGGCCCCCGGCGACCTCTATCCCTGCGCATTCGTTCTGCATCTCAACCTCTCCCGATACTTCTCTACAGAGCCATTTCTCGAACCCGGGCCGGTCAAGCTCTATAAAATCCGTACTCAGGTCCCTTTGAGTATCGCCGAAAATCACCCTGTGGCCGGATACCCGTTTACTAACGAAAGGAAAGTCAGCGGGCCCGAAAAGTTCAGTGAAACCGGATGCCCGGATGGCTTCACCGCAACGCAGGGGAAACCCGATCTCTTTTTTTCTGTCCAGAACGAGAAAACGGGCACCGCTTTTCTTTAATGTCCGGGCAGCCATCAACCCGGCAGGCCCGGCGCCTATGATAATGACATCGTACATAGCAGATTTAGTTTTAGGACCCATGATCCGATGTTCGCGTCAGCGTATCAGCCTGAAATACGGACCGCGTCCAAAGAGCTTTACGCCGCGCTTCCACTTTATCCCACAAGTTCCATCACCATTCTTTCGACGAGCGTGCTCCAGAAATGCATACCGCCGGTAAAGGAAAAAACCAATATAACGGCGACCAGGATAACTATTATCAGGACCAGCCCTACGCCCCTGATCGCTTTCTTCTCCTCAACGGCCTCTTGCCTGTCATTTCCCTCTCCGGCACAGGTTCTCTCGCATTCCTCCCTGCGTTCAAGCGGACTCCCGCAAAAAAGGCATACACCCCGGCTGTCATCGAATTCCCTCGCGCATTTAGCGCATTTTTTCGCCATACCCCTCCTCAGATAAGCCCGTTTATGATACCGGCCATTATCAGGTCGTTCTCCGTAACCCCTCTCGAAGCGTGGGTAGTGAGCTTTATATCCACAAGCCCCCATCCGAGGGTCAGTGTAGGATGATGTCCTTCCTCTTCAGCTATCGCCGACAGGACATCCACGAAAAATTTGGCTTCGGAAAAATCATCGAAGGTGATCCGCTTCTCTATACTTTTGCCTTCAACGAGCTCCCATCCCGCATATTCCGGAAGCCTTTTCCTGACTTCCTCCTCTTCCAGAGCCGGTTCCCCGACCTCGCATGGCCTGCATTTGCCCGTATGCCCCTCCCTGTTTCGGGGGGAAGGGGACGAGAGCACCTCTTTTATTTTTTCAACGGCCGCTTCGTAATCCGGCGGGTCCGTTATCTCTTCCACCACCTGTATATACCGGATATTATTTTTATCGTCCAGTACGATCACAGAACGGGCCAACAGCCCCAGCTCTTTGATGAAGAGGCCGTAGTTAAAGCCGAAAGAAGATGTCCTGTGATCCGAAAGCACCCGGACACGCTCTATGCCGTTCATATCACAGAACCTTTTCTGGGCAAAGGGCAGGTCCATGCTCACTCCGGTAACCGTTACATCCGAAGAAAGCCCTGTTGCCCTTTTATTGAATTCTTTTACCTGAAGGTCACAAACGGGAGTATCGATCGACGGAAAAGAAGTGACCACTCTCACCTTCCCCCGGAGGTCTTTCAGTCCTTTCTCTTCCAGCCCGTCGTCAACGACCTTAAAATCCGGGGCGATATCACCTTCACTTAATTTTCGCCCCGCAAGGGTAAGCTGTTCTCCTTTAAAAGCGACTTTCCTTTCCATGGTTCCTCCTTTTATCAAGAGCGCGGTTGATCGTTCGAAGTTCGCCGGGAATATAAGCGGACCGTGTCTTCCGGAAGCGGTCCCGTGTTATTCGGGCAGAACGGTAATTACGGGGTGGCCGGGTCCACGGTTCCCCGTGAACACTGAACGCCGGACCGCAAAACATGAACTACGGACTTTTTTCTTCATTCCAGATAAAGACCTTATCGTTCCTCCTCACCCTGAAAGGCACCTTGACCCCTACCGCGGTCCCCTGGGCAACCTCCCTCACCGGAGAGTGTTCTATCTCCATATCCTCCAGCGTAAAAAATCCCGCCGGCGTGGACCGTCCCGTTATCAGGATCTTCTGTCCCGCGTATAAGGGGGCCGCCTTCACGAGAATTTCGGCGACACTTATCTTTTTGTAGTATTTGACGACCTCCCCTACATATATCTTTTCGTACTTCTTACTGATCTCCCCCCCAAGGTCTTCCGGACGCCCTAAGTAGAACCCACTGGAAAATCCCCGGTTGAAAGCGCCCCTTAGTTTCTCGAAGATACCGTGCTTCAGCTTATCGTCAAGGCCGCCTCTGAAATAAGCGTCTATAGCTTCTTTATAAGCGGAAGTGACCACGGCGCAGTATTCCGGGGACCTCATCCTTCCCTCGATCTTAAAAGCGTCTACCCCCGCATCTATGAGCCTGTCGATGAACATTACCGTACAGAGGTCCCTCGGGCTCAATATATAGTCCTCTCCGAGCACATACTCACATTCGGGCCGTCCTTCTTCCGGGATATCCGTTATCCTGTATTTTCGCCTGCAGGGTTGCAG
The DNA here is from genome assembly GCA_014728075.1 of Candidatus Omnitrophota bacterium. Lineage (GTDB taxonomy): Bacteria > Omnitrophota > Gorgyraeia > Tantalellales > Tantalellaceae > WJMG01. The sequence continues at coordinate 46,780 of WJMG01000027.1, forward strand.
GCAATCTCCCCTGTTAGCTGACCTGTTAAAGGAAAGCTGAGAAAGAAAACACCTGCCGGAAATACTCACGCACATAGCCCCGTGGACAAAGACCTCTATCTCGCAATCTATGCCGGCTTTTCGTATTTTGCTCTTTATCGCGGCTATCTCAGAGAGACCGCACTCGCGGGCAAGAACGATCCTTTTAACTCCGGCCGAGGAATAGTATCTGACCGCTTCGAAATTGGAAACACTGGCCTGTGTCGAAAGGTGGACCTCCATGCCCAGTTCAAGGGCCATGGACATCGCGGCCATGTCCCATGCTATGACCCCGTTAACTCCGGCCGAGGAAGCCGCTTCAAGCAGTCTTTTTATCTTACCGGTCTCACGGTCATATATAGTAATGTTCAGGGCAAGATAGCCTTTTTTCTTTCTGGCCCGGAGAAATTCCATCACTTTCCCCATCTCAAGCGCGTCGAAATTGGACGCAGAATGACGCATGTTCATACCCTTTACACCGAAATAAACGGCATCACACCCCGCCTCGACCGAACTGGTCAGCGATGGCCAGTCCCCTGCGGGAGAAAGGAGCTCGGGCTTCTTTTTATAAACTGTATCTTTCTTTTTCCTCATCTTCGCTGGTCCAGTGGAAAAGCACCTTTTTTTCCTTAACCGCTTTGTAAGCGATTATATAGGCGGCAGCGCTGATCCCCATGTTAGGCGTACCGTCAGGCCTTCCTTCGACGCTCGAAATGTCTATTTCGCGGAAATACCTCAGGCCCTGTCTGTCTTCGGCCAGCACGAGAGCGCAAAGGACCTCCTCGGCATCCGGCCCTACAGCAGTTATCCTCAATTTGTCACCCTCCTTTAAGGAAAATTCCCTTACGGCCATCGGGTCGGTCATGAGCGATCTTTTCCATCCTTTCTGTATCTGGACATTGGACATCCGGCCGGAAACAAAATCCGCCGCCATTCTCGAAAAATAAATATCGAGTCCCGAGGGATGGTTCACCACGATATCCACAACGGATTTTTTAGCGGTCTGGTACTCATAAAAATGATAGCCTTTCCTGCGGTTGGCGTTAGCGGCCCGGATACCCTCGAGAAAATTCTCGGCCTCTTCGTCCTTACCCATTTTCACAAGCGCGGCAACATAGACTCCCGTGTACCAGGGCCAGCTGCCGCCGTTATGATAATGCCCGATATGTTCCTTGAACCTGTACTGATGGAGTTTTTTCGAACGGAAAGTATTCTCCTGGAAAAAAGGGTAATGGGCGGGCACCAGAGGGGCTATCTTCCCGGTGATCCGTCCGATAAAATCCACTATCTTCTGCGCCTGCCTGCGGGAAGCCACCCCGGTCAATAAAGAGAGACTGTTACCGAAAGCGTCGAAAATACCGTGTGACTCCCGGAAGCATTCTTCGGGGTCCTTGGACCTCACATAGAAAAAATGCATGAGATATCCGGCGGCCTCAAGGTCGATCTTTCTGCGCATGATCTCGTACACCCTGTCCTTCTTGGTATCGGAGTTCTTTATCCAGAACTTGTTCCTTACGAGATTCTTGACCTTCCCGGCCTTATCGTAATAGAACTGGCTTTTTTTGTCTCCCACCACCTCAAGCATGTACGCGTATTTCCTCAGTGCCATGTACCAGAGGACCTCGTCGTAAAGCACGAATCCCTCCTGAAGGTATTCATCAGCCCAGTTGCCGGCGCGCGGGATATAAAGGAGTCCGCACTTGGGGTCTTCCCAGACCTCTTCCAGATAACAAACGGCCTTCTCGATAGCGGGATAGAACCCCTCAAAAGCTTTCTGGTCCTTACTGAAAAGAAAATACTGCACACATCCTATGATGAAAAGCGTATTAGGGTCTACCCGCGGATTAATGATCCCGTAACTGACCTTGCCGTCGTATGACACATTACTCGGCACGGCCCCGTCTTTTCTCTGGTTTCGTATAAGGGTCTCAAGACTGGTCCTGAACCCTTTTATAAGATCGTCCTCACCGGAAAGAAGCGCCGCCAGTCCCGCCCAGACGGCATCCCTCGTGAACAGTCTTTTGTAGTTGTCTATGTCAACGGAGGAAGCGACAAAACCGAGCGGTGGTTTATCGGCGGGGGCGGAAAGTATCTTCCTGAGCAGGGAAACGGACTCTTCGTACCCAAGCCTGAATTTCACTTCCCGGCTGTTAAATGTTTCGGTGATCTGCATTAATGGTCTTCTCTCTCCGGAAAAAGCCCACATCCGGCGGGCCCCGCCGCTAAAAACAAAAGCGGTCCCGCGGTCTGAATACCTTTATCCGTTCTCAACAAGACAACGGCGCTGCTCACGGCCTTCCGCATCAAAATCCACGCGCACCCAGGGCAAGTCCCTTCTTCTCTCCTGCCCGGGGCGTTTTTACATTGCCGTAATTATAGTTATATATCAAAAACGGAAAAAGTCAAAATTTACAGAAAAAGAGCGGCCGTGAGAACACCAACCGCTCTTCTTCAATTCTAGCAAAAGCCTGTTAATTAAATATCACTCCTGTACGGATCATTTAACTTCTGCTTTTTCCGACTTTTCGCATTTAAAATTTTTTCTTTCGCCGAACTCTTCGGCCTTGCCTTTGTTCCAGCCCTGCACCGGCCTGAAAAATCCGGTTACTCTGGAAAAGACCTCAACACTGCATGAACCTTCCATCTCGACTCCTTCCGCTTCTTGGACCGATAATTCCATCCCGACTTAACGATACCATAAAAGTATCATTAAGTCAAGGCCAAAACGGCATTTTTTGCGGATAAAACACAACATATAGAATAAAACACGAACAAGTATACCTTATGCAGGGCCTGAAGTCAATGCCTCTCACACAAGACGCTTTATGTAAATATTTGTAATACAACAATTTAAGCACAAAATACGGGCATTGTTTCAATGATACCCATATTTAACATACAAATCGTTTATTTATAAAGACTTACCTACAGCGTCTGCTATACTGTGTAACTAAAGAAAAATTGCCGGACATCTAAGAACGAAGAGTTGAACTATTTCCTGGAAAGTTTTACATCCATCCACACGGCTATCGCCAGAACAAGGCCGCGGGAGATGAACTTGATCTCGGGTGAAACCGCCAGAAGCGTCATACCGTTCAATAAGCTCGCCATGAGAAGAGCCCCGAAAAGGACTCCAAGCACCGTCCCTCTGCCCCCCTTCAGGCTTGTGCCCCCTATAACACAGGCGGCTATGGCGTCAAGCTCCATAAGGTTCCCCGTAGTCGTGGTGGAAGCTCCGGCGTAGGCCGCCTGCATGAAACCGGTTATAGACACTATCGCCCCCATTATGCAGAAAGACCCTATCACCACCTTCTCCACCGGTATACCCGATATGACGGCCGCCTCCTCATTTCCCCCTATAGCGTAAAGGTAGCGCCCGAAGGGGGTATGCTGTGTGATAACATAAACAACGAAAGCGGTCATTCCGAGTATGACAGCCGGAAGGGGCACCCCCCGGAACCGGCTGGTGACAATAACGAAAAGGAATATCATCTGAGCGGAAATGAACAGCTTAAGGAAAACTTTCTCGGCCGGCTCAAGCTGAAACCCATGGGCCTTTCTCTTCTTCCTTGAAGCTATTCTCGAGGCGGCCAGGACCAGGACCAGAAAAGCCGCCAAAGCGTAACCCGCCGCGGGAGGCAGGTAGTATGTGGTAAGCATGGAATAAAGATTGGTCTCGCCGCCCTTCACCACCGGTACCGTTGAATTCTGTATTACCAGCCAGAAAAGCCCCTTAAAGACCAGGAGCCCCCCGAGAGTAATGATAAAGGCCGGGACCTTTTCCCTGGCGACGATACTTCCCATGAGGAACCATATGATCACCCCCAGCAACAGTCCTGCCAGCATAGCGAGAGGCGAAGGCCATCCCGCTTTAAAGACGAGCACGCTCGCTACCCCCCCGATAAGCCCCAGACCGCTGCCTACCGAAAGATCTATATTCCCGGGAAGTATTATCAACAGCATCCCGAGGGCGAGAATGGCCGTTATAGAGAACTCTATGGTCAGCATAGAAAGGTTCCTGGCCCCGAGGAAATTGGGCGAAACGACCGCGAAAAACACCCAGGAAACGACAAGCGCTATAAGGATAGAAAAATCGCGTATAGACCTTACACTTTTCATAAAGATCCTTCCTTAATACCTTCCCCTCAATGGGTTTAAACGGCGGTCATGTAAAAATGATCTTGTCAGGTCCATGTCAAGGCCCGTGTCCGGCAGGCCTTCGGCCTCTGAAGATCCACTCGACCGGGACGCTGGAACTGTATCAGGATCGTCCCGCGGGCAATTTTAATGCCCGATCGCCGCGGCCAGGAGTTTCTCCTGGGTTATTTCGGCGCCTTCAAAGCGCCCTGCCACCCTGCCTTCCGAAAGCATCACAACGCTGTCGCTCATGCCTATCAATTCGGGCATTTCGCTGGAGACCATTACCACCCCGTGCCCGGAAGCCGTTAGGCTGTTCATGAGCCTGTAGACCTCCACCTTTGCCCCTACATCTATTCCCCTGGTCGGCTCGTCGAGGAAAATGATCCTGGGCCCGGTCATAAGCGACTTGCCTATTACGACTTTCTGCTGGTTGCCCCCCGAAAGGCTTTTTACTTCGGTTTCCAGGTCCGGTGCTTTTATCCTTAAAAGTCCGGACGCATCCCTGTTCTTCTCGAATTCTTTTTCGCTGTCGATAAACCCGCCCCGGGAAAGCCCGTGAAGAGAAGAAAGGGAAAGGTTAAATCCGACAGACTGATCCAGGAACAGCCCGTACCTTTTTCTATCCTCGGCAACGAGCACAAGCCCTTTATCTATCATTTCGCCCGGCGTGACCAGGCCGACCTCTTCCCCGAAAAGCCTTACTTTTCCCGACAGGCGGTAGCCCCATGCGCCGAAAATGTGCATCAGCGCCTCGGTCCTTCCTGCTCCCATAAGGCCGCCGAGGCCCAGAACCTCTCCCGACCGCAAACGAAAAGATATATCCCTGAGCACGGGTTTTTCGCCGGGGGCAGCGGCCGCCGTCAATCCTTCCACTTCTAGCAGGATATCACCTTTACGGGTCTCTCCCCTGGGGAAAAGCTCCTTGATCTCCCTGCCCACCATGAATTTGATGACCTGGTCCCTGTCAGTTTTCTCCAGGGGCAGCGATGCAACAGCTTCACCGTCACGCAGAACGGTTACACGGTCCGCCAGGGAAAAAACCTCGTCGAGCTTATGGGAAATATATATGCAGGAAACCCCTTTTGCCCTGAGGTCCCTCAGTATATCGAGAAGTATCCCGACCTCTTCTTCCGTCAGCGCGGCCGTAGGCTCGTCAAGGATAAGTATCCTGGAATCTTTGCCGAGCGCTTTCACTATCTCTACCAGCTGCTGTTGCCCGACACCGATATCTTTTATCCTGTCGGAAGGATCTATATCTATATCGAACTTCGCGAGGAGTTCACCCGCTTTCCGGTAAACGATATCCCAGTCGATGAGCCCCCCGGATACCGGCTCCGACCCCAGAAAAATATTCTCCGCGACGGTCATTTCGCCTACCAGAGCAAGTTCCTGGTAAATTACGGCTATTCCAGCCCTCTCGGCGTCTTTTATAGAGGAGAACGCTGCCTTCCCGCCCTCCAGAAAGATCTCCCCTGAATAAGTACCCCGCGGATGGACCCCCGACAGGACTTTTATAAGAGTGGATTTCCCTGCCCCGTTCTCTCCGCAAATGGCGTGTATTTCTCCCTCGGCCAGTTCGAAACTGACGCCTTTAAGCGCAGCGATACCTCCGAAGTGTTTTGTGATGCCTTCGGCTCTCAAAATGGTATTCATAAATAAATCCACTACCGGTAAACCTCTTCCCTCGAGTGGAAACCGTCGGCGATCACCGTTTCGTCAAGGTTCTCGCCGGTCACCACTACCACATCGAGAAGAACGGAAGGAACTTCGACTTTTCCGTTATCCACACCGTCACCTGCTATAACGGGCCTGCCGCGGGCCATTTTCACGGCTGTCTCCGCGGCCTTGTAAGCCAGGTCCTTTATGGGCTTGTATATCGTCATCGCCTGGGTGCCGTCAACTATCCTCTGGCAGGCGATAAGTTCGGCGTCCTGTCCGGTAACGGCTACTTTTCCCGTCAGGCCTTCCTCTTTAAGGGTCTGTATCGCCCCGCCGGCCGTACCGTCGTTGGAAGCAAGTATGGCGTCAAAATCACGCCCGTGATTGGTAATGGCGGCATTAACTATTTTTTTGGCGCTCTCGGGCTTCCAGTCTTCCGCCCAGTCCTCGTGTATCACTTCTATACGCCCGCTTTTTATGTAAGGCTCAAGAACATCGTCCTGGCCTGCCTTGAAAAGAAAAGCGTTATGGTCCATTTTGGAACCGTAAATCCGGACTATGCGTATGTTCTGTTCGTCCCCGAGGACCTCCTCGACTATATACCTGGCCTGCATCTGGCCCACTTTGAATCCGTCAAAAGTTATATACAGATCAAGGTCCGAATCCATTATAAGACGGTCGTACGCTATAACCGGTATCCCCGCCCTGTGGGCGAGCCTTACGGCTTTGGCCATCGCCTTGCCGTTATGCGGCACGACGACAAGGACATCAACCCCTCTGGATATCAGAGCCTCCACATTCTTGACCTGTATGGTATCATCGCTGTTGGCGGCCTGTACCAGCACCTCCGCGCCCAGGCTCCTGACCTTTTCCACAAAGAACTTTTTATCTTTCTGCCACCTGGCTTCCTTGAGCGTATCCATGGAAAGCCCTACCAGGACCTCGTCGTCCCCGGCGGGAACGGGCCCGGCCTGTCTGCCCCGGGAAATAAATATACCCATCGCGATACTGAGAAAACATGAAATTACGACAAGCGCTATTCTCGATCTCATAAGAACCCCTTATTTTAGCGTCAGGCGTCAAGCCAAGACCGCGCCGAAGCGTTTACGGTCACGGGTGAACGCTTCGTCGCTATTCGTTTACCCTGAACGAAGTAACGGTTATGGTATCCCCCCTGTCGATAGTATCTTTCATTTTCGATCTAAGCCATTCTCTTGCGGCGTTCCGCGCGGCGGGGGTCAACCCGGCAAAACCTATAAAGTCGGTTATTATTCCCGGGGTGACCAGGAGAATTCCACTGACAAGTATTACCACACCGTCGAAAAGGGCATCCGCCGGCATGCGGCCCGCGTTAACTTCCCGCTGTATGGCTGAAAGCACACGCACCCCCTGTTGCCGGGCCATGCTCGCCCCTACTATGCCGGTGACCACTACTATTAAAAGCGTATTGAAAACACCTATGATCTGGCCCACCCTGATCAGGATACTAAGCTCCACGAAAGGCACCAGTATAAATATCAAAAGCAGATATGCGAACATATGGTCTCCTTACAAGTTCAGCTAGAGGTCCGGGTCCGATAACACTTCGGACCGTAATGTTTCCAGGCCCGGACCTAGTCCTGTTTCACATAAGCCCTGATGATCTTGCGGTCTTCTACCGGCCTATCCATAGCGCCGGTCTCGGAATTCTCGATGGCCTCTACCGTTCCATACCCAGAAACGACCTCACCGAAAATGGTATGGTTCATGTTCAGCCAGGGAGCCGGCGCGGTCGTTATGAAAAACTGGCTCCCGTTGGTCCCGGGGCCGGCATTGGCCATAGCCAGTATACCGGGCCTGTCGAACCCTACCTCACCGGTCACTTCGTCCTCGAAAGGCTCTCCCCAGAGCGATTCTCCGCCCCTGCCCGTCCCGGTCGGGTCACCTGCCTGTATCATGAAACCCTTTATCACCCTGTGAAAAATAACACCGTTATAATACCCTTTTTCCGCAAGACCGGCGAAACTCTCACAGGCTTTCGGAGCCACATCTTTCATAAGGCTCAGTTCTATATCACCCTTATCTGTACTCAGCACAACATTCACGCGTTTCATGCCCCGTCCTCCCTTTCCATGTAATTATACCGATATATGCGGTAAATTAAAATCAAAAGTTACCCGGCGGACCTTCATCGCGAGTCCGCGATCCTGGAAAGCGCCTTTTCATGCTCTTTCATCAATTCTTCCAGTTCATCATAAAGACCGTCCGTCCTCCCGGCGAGTTCGGAAAGTTCCCTGGACAGTTCCGATATAGACACGGCGTCACCTGATTCCGAAGCCTCGACCAGCAAATCGTTCAGCTCATTCCGCCGTTCTTCCGACCTCTCTACAGCTTTTTCGAGAACAGATATCTTTTTCTCGAGGGGCTTCAACAGTTTTGCCCGGAGCTCCCTGGCTTCGGCCCTGCGGCGCCTCGCCTCTTTAGGGGACTTCTCTCGGGCGTCCTTCTCCCGCTTCAGGCCCTTGTCCGCTTTCAATGAGCCCCCATCGGCATCGTCCCAGCCTTCCTGCTCCAGAAATTCATCGTAACGGCCCGGAAAGACCACAACCCCCTTTTCCTTGAAAGCTATTATCTTTGTAGCGACCTGCCGGAGAAAATACTCGTCGTGCGTAACGATAAGAGCGGCCCCGTCGAACCCGGAAACGGCGTCTATCATGGATTGACAAGCCTGCATGTCAAGATGGTGTGTCGGTTCATCGAGAAGCAGGAGGTTCGAGGGAGCGAGCAGGAGTTTCCCGAGCATGAGCCTGCATTTTTCCCCTCCGGAAAGAACACCGACCTTCTTTAGCGCCGTATTACCCGAGAACATCATCGCCCCGCATATGTTCCTGACCTCTGTGCGGGATACGCCACGGGACGCCGCCGCCAGCTCTTCCTCAACGGACCTGGAATCGTCCAGCGCGGCTGTGTTTGACTGTTCGAAATAAGCCTTGATCACACCGTGATGCTCTTTTATCTGCCCATTTACCGGGGAAAGCGCTCCCGCGAGCAGGCGCATAAGCGTGGTCTTGCCCTTACCGTTCTTCCCCGCTATGCATATCTTGTCGCTTTTATCCACGGAAAAGTTCAACCCTTCTATGACATACGGCGAAGCTCCCCCGTAAGAGAATGTCAAACCCGATACCTTCATGAGGGTCTTCGCGCCGAACGGGCTGGCGTTAAAGGAAAAAGACAGGTCACGGACCTTATCCAGCTTGCTCCTTTTCTGCATCTTCCCAAGGCTTTTTATGTGGGATTGTATCCCTCTGGCGTGACGGGCTTTTGCCCGAAAGCGGTTTATATGCTCTCTCATCTGTTCCCGTTTTTTTTCCTCGTTAAGGCGATGCTTTTCGTAGACCTCCTCGTCTCTGGCTATCTGCGCGTAATAATCCCGCGTTTTCCCCCTCATTTTGCGCATCCTCCGGCGGTGTATCCCCAGAATATGATCAACGACCGAATCCATGAAACCACGGTCGTGGCTGATGACCATGAGTTCTCCTCTCCAGGTTTTCAGGAAAGATTCAAGCCAGCGTATTGATATGATGTCTAGAAAGTTGGTCGGCTCATCGAGAAGCAGAAGGTCCGGCGCCGACACAAGGACTTTCGCCAGAGCCAGCCTGACCTGGAATCCTCCGGAAAAGCCTTTTATCGGCAGGCGCATATCCTCCTCCGCAAAACCGAGGCCGGAAAGTATCTTTTCAGCTTTCCAGGTATCGTTTTTTTCGTGTACGGGAAGCCCACGGCAGGCTTCTTCCAGCACCGTAACACACTTAAAACTGAGCTGCTGGTCGAGATACCCTATCCTGTATCCCTTAGGCACATTGATCGTACCGGTATCGGGGCTTTCCCGACCGGTTAGCATCCTGAACAGAGTGGTCTTGCCGTGGCCGTTCCTTCCCACAAGCCCGATATGCTCACCGGGGCCGATATTGAGATCGGCGGACTCGAAAAGGACCTGTTCTCCGTAGGTTTTAGAAAGATTATGACCTGATATCATTATGGGAGTATTGTAGCTATTATAGGACACATTGTCTAGCGGCAAGAACGCGCCGCGCCTTTAGCCTTTTGCCGCTATCCTAAAATCCTTTCCTACGGCCTGAGAGCTTTGAGCTATGAGCCGATACGCAGAAGGTCGACAGCAAATACATATATTTTATCCCTCATCCTTCATCCTTTTTCTCTACCTCTACCTATTGTACCTGTACCTCTCCCTGCACCTCAACGAAACCTCCAGCCCCGGGCCTCCGGTCTCGAGCCTATATACCTGTACCCTGAATCGCGGTTATGCTATAATAATAACCATGCTGAAACTCGTCCTTCTCCGCCACGGTGAAAGTGAATGGAACCTCGAGAACAGGTTCACCGGCTGGACGGATGTCGACCTTTCCCCTAAGGGGCTAAAAGAAGCCCGTGAAGCGGGCAGGCTGCTCAAGAAGAACGGATTCTCTTTCGACATTGCCTTCACCTCCCTGCTTAAAAGGGCCATACGAACACTCTGGATAGTACTTGATGAAATGGACCTGATGTGGATACCGGTAGAAAGATGCTGGCGCCTTAACGAAAGGCACTACGGGGCCCTCCAGGGCCTTAACAAACAGCAAACTGCCGCGAAATTCGGAAGCGAACAGGTCCATCTCTGGCGTCGGGGATACGATACCCCTCCGCCGGCCCTTGATAAGACAGACAAGAGGTTTCCCGGGAACGACCCCAGATACAAAAATATACCGGAAGACCTGCTTCCCCTTACAGAATGCCTCAAGGATACGGTTGAGCGCTTTATTCCGTACTGGCAGAACACTATAGAACAGGAACTCTTAAAAAACAGGCACGCTCTCATAGCGGCCCACGGCAACAGTCTGAGAGCGCTCGTCAAATACCTGGACAATATATCTGATGACGAAATAGCGGAACTTAATATCCCCACGGGCATACCTCTCGTGTATGAGCTTGACGAAAAACTCTCGCCGTTAAAACATTATTATTTAGGCGACGAGGAAAAAATAAAAAAAGCCGCGGAAAAAGTGGCCCGTCAGGATAAGTTGATAAAGGAATGAAGCCCATAGCGGTGTTCTGCTCACGGGCGAGCCGGTCAACCGGACTGAAACATTGATACAATAAACCTTGCTGGTGCCGCCGTGTTCATGTGCGCCAGCACTCTACCGCAAGGAGGATACGATGTCTATCGATATACAGAAATTACTCGGAGAAGAAACATCTTATTTGCTGCAGCACGAATGCTCAACCATACCAAAAAGATATCTCCACCTGCCGGGACCTGACCACATATCGAATATCTTCGGTATCTCAGACCGTCCGGAAAAGGTCATAAAGAGCCTTAAAAGGGTGTTCTCCCACGGAAGACTGAAAAACACCGGTTATCTTTCGATACTGCCTGTAGACCAGGGCATTGAGCACTCCGCCGGCGCCTCTTTCGCTCCGGAGCCTATATATTTCGACCCTGAGAACATAATTAAACTGGCTATAGAGGGAGGCTGCAACGCCGTTGCTTCTACGCTGGGAGTCCTGGGGATGATATCGGAAAAATACGCTTCAAAGATCCCTTTCATATTGAAGATCAACCATAATGAAATGCTCTCGTACCCTAATACCTACGACCAGAGGCTTTTCGCCTCCGTCGAACAGGCTTATAACATGGGCGCCGCCGGCGTCGGCGCCACAATTTACTTCGGATCCGCCGAATCCAGGCGCCAGATAGAGGAAATTTCCGAAGCCTTCCTGATGGCCCACGAACTCGGGCTTTTTACCGTACTCTGGTGTTACCTGAGGAACGAGGGATTCAAAAAGGACGGTGTTGATTATCACGCTTCCGCGGACTTGACCGGGCAGGCAAACCATCTGGGCGTAACAATAGAAGCCGATATAATAAAACAGAAACTGCCCGTGAATAACGGTGGCTATACAGCTGTCGGATTCGGCAAGACCAGCTCGCTCGTATACGAAAAGCTGACCACGGACCATCCGATAGACCTTACCAGATACCAGGTGGCTAATTGTTACATGGGGCGCATAGGCCTTATCAATTCGGGGGGACCTTCCGGCGAGAACGACCTGCAACAGGCCGTACGGACCGCGGTCGTAAACAAACGCGCCGGGGGAACGGGGCTTATCTCAGGAAGGAAGGCCTTCCAGAAATCCATGAAGGACGGCATAGAGATACTTAACGCCATCCAGGATGTTTTTCTGTCGAAGGAAGTGACTATAGCATAGGGTTTAGGCAAAGAAAGAGCGGAGACCTTTCTCCGCTCTTTCTTTATACGCTACGCGCTATACCCTGTACCTATTCCTTCTCCCTCTCCTCTTTGCACTTAACGCAGTATTTAGCGTAGGGTAACGCCTTCAGCCTTTCGATCTTTATTTCTTCACCGCAATCGAGACATCGTCCGTAGGAACCGTCCCCTATCCTCTGAAGGGCTTCCTCTACCTCCCGTATCTCGACCTCCTCGATAAGATCCTCCTGCTCAAGCACATCGGCCTCTTCCCTGGCGCTGAGCGCGTCCTCCGAGTCCTGCGGCATCTCCTGCCTTATTTCCTTACCGAGGATCTGCATTTGCCTCCCCAGATCATCGTGTATCTTTTTTAGTTTATTTTCCAGCCGCTTAAGTGTCTTTTCGTCCATATTACTCCTTTCCCCGGAATTACCAGTCATGGCCTTTATAGGAACAGGACGCGTCCTCTTCCATACTCCCCAGGTAATAAGTTCCGCCGGACGGGCAGTAAGGCGCTTTTCTTATATACCCGGTTACCAGGTCGCTCCAGTCGGGACGGGACCCCCTTCCCTCTCCTTTATCCATAGCCCACATCTTTTTTGCGTCGTCCAGCCTCTTAAGGTTGAAGAGACACACCTTTCTTCTGGCCCTTCTCCCTGCATCTATGTATTCATGCCCGGCGATGGCCAGGATAAAAGTGATGATCGCCAGGACCACCATCATCTCAAGCAGTGTCAAGCCGGACGACGGCGAAAAGAACCCTTTGGTCTTATAAAACGGATTTTTCATCTATCAAGGATAAATATATCTCACGAAAGGCGCGGAGGCAAGACCTGTCCATCATTAAAGCGCTCTGAGGACCTCTTCCCTTGCTTCCAGAAAGCTGAAAAGGACCGAACCGTTCATGCGTCTCACGGGAGGAAGTTCCAGTCTTCCCGGAAAATCCTCTTCTTTACCGGCAGCGGAAGATCCAAGGAAACCGGGGCTCCGGCCCAGCGCCTCCTGGACCCCCCGCGCCAAAGGAACTTCATATAAAGCTGCCTCGAGGGAAGATGCCCCGACAGGCGAAAGAAAAACACACAAAAGCGCCGCGAAAATTATAATTCTCCGGAAAGGATGCATTTTTTCTCCTCTTCTGTTTCTCTCCACCCTGTTGTTCATTGTAACTCCATGGGGGGAAATAGACAAGAGAATAGCGTACAGCGTGTAGCGCATATAGCCTCGAGGCCGGAGGCCCGGGACTGGAGGTTTCGTTGAGGTACAGGTAGAGGTAGAGAAAAATGATGCAGGATAAAATATATGTGGTTCTATTATGCTTTCTATGATAACAGGAACTTCCTCGACCCGACCCTTTTTCCCTTATCCTTAATTGTTTTACAGGGCTTCCCCCGGCACATTAACTTGCCGCTGATCATCCCCGAGGCAAGCTGAACGAAAAAGTACTTCCTTTGCCGTATTCGGACTCAACTTCTATCTCCCCGCCGTGTTCTCTCACTATCTTCCTGGAGATGGAAAGTCCCAGTCCCGTCCCTTCGGGCCTCGGCCCTTTTTCGGAATAGAACCTGGAAAATTTCTCGAAAAGCTTTTTTCTGTCCTCTTTTCTTATCCCCACGCCGGTATCCTGTACCGAAACGGTTATCTTCATCCCGTCAAAAGAGGTTGAAACCCTTACGCTGCCCTCTAAAGTGAATTTTATCGCATTCGTAAGCAGATTGGTGACGACGAGGGCTATCATGTTGCGGTCAAACCCGGCCTCGGGGATATTTTCATCAAGCTCTTTCTCCAGGGAGATCCCCTTGTCAACGGACATGGGCTCAAGCCTTGAAGCTACCTCATTCACCACGCGGTTGATATCGTTGGGACGGATATCAAAAACCTGTTTACCGGACTCCATCACCTGCAGGCTCAGGACATCGTTGACAAGCATCATCATGTTATCGGCGCTCGAGCGTATGCGCTCGAGTATCCTGAGGTCCGCTCCCTTCAGTTCATTCCCGGCGGACGATGCCAGAAGTTTCGAGCCTTCGTTTATTACCATAAGCGGAGTTTTGAGCTCATGCGAGACCATGGAAACGAAATCCGACTTCATCTTCATCGTATGCCGGAGCGCCTTTTCCGCCTTCTTGCGGGTGGTTATGTCCTGGAAGACCTCAAGCACCGCTTTCCTGCCCATATACATCATACCTGTATGGCTGACAAGGAAGGTCCTGCCTCCAAGCGCCCCGCTTATCTCAATGGTCCTGGTCTCGCCTGCACGGACGCCCTCCTTTAACGGACACAACCTGCACTGTTCCTTATTATCCTTGTAAACCTCCCAGCACTTCTTTCCGACCGCGCTTTCGCCGAAAAGCGCGATGAATTTTTCATTCATAAAAAGGATATTACCGTACTCGTCGACTATCTCCATGCCGAAAGGGATGGTCTTCAGGAGCGTCTGGCATAACTCGTTTACACGGCTGACCTCCTCCGCGTCGCGTCTGCAGGCGTTAAGTTCCTGCCTTATTTCTCTGTCTTTGTTCTCCATGAGGCTATTGTAACTCTAAGGGCGGGAATAGACAAGATAATAGCGTACAGCGTGTAGCGTATATAGCCTCGAGGCCGGAGGCTCGGGGCTGGAGGCCCGGGCTGGCTCTTGAGACAATGGACTATTGACAATTGACCATGGACCGGCTTCGGATATCAGCTGGCAGCCTTAGTGTCAGAGTGTCAGAGTAAAACCGGACAACGGACCGCAATTTTTTGCTTTTATTTGATTCCCGCTTACCCCATGCGGGAATGACATCTTTTACTTTTATTTTTAAAAATGGAAATTGTCATTCTCGACAAAGTCCCCGAAAGTTCACTGAACTTGAGAGGAGACGGGTTTGATCGGGGATCATATAAGAATAAACGCTCCATGCTCCCAGCGCCCTGCACCCGGCTCCTGCTCTGACACTGTGCCACTAGCGAGGAGAAGCCGAGCGATGACACTTTGACGCTTCACTGGAACGCCGGTGATCCAACTTGACGCCTGATCCTACTCCTTCAGGCTGAGAACAGACACAGAAAAGGCGGGCCGAATGCCCGCCTTTTGCACTAAACGCTGTACCCTGCGCCCCTGAACCCGGACCTGCTCGCGTTAGCGGGCATTGACCTTACGCCGATATCAAGGTTGCCGAGACCTTGTCGTAATCAGGCACCTCGTAAGCCTCGATCGGTTTATAGGAAAGCACCGTTTTGATTATCCTGGCCACATCGTTGCGCATAAGGGCTTCCATGTACCCCGAGACAAGCTCATTCCTGTCGGCGCCCAGGCACGCTTTCATAAAGAACTCGAGCATTCTGCAAACCGCCGAATCTTCCGTGGTATCCAGCCCCGCTTTTCTGGCCAGGAGCATCAGCGCGTAAATATTTCTCCTGTAAGCGTGGCTTCTTTCTTCTTCTTTAAGTCCCCGGGTATCTATGAGCATGAATTTTATTCCGGGAGCCCAGCTCATAAGCCTCAGAAGCTCTTTCTCGTTTTCCTTTTCGTTGAAGCATTCAGGCAGCTGGACCATTACAGTCTCCGGGTCAAGACCTTTAGATGATATAACGCCGAGTATCCTGTCGACTATACTGGCGGGACGGTCGGTCTTTACCCATTCCAGATCGAACCTGCTGCCGTACTCGTAAACATCGTTTTCGTACTCTTCGGAGTTCCTGTAGAGATCGTTCATCACGAAAAGCGTGTATTCCTTTTCGAGCACGGGCCTGGCGAGAGAAACACCCGCTTCCTCAGCCGCCGGGAGTATACCCTCTATTTCGTTTTTTATGAAAACCTCAAGGGATCTTTCGACCTCTTCGCGAATTTCTCTTCCGCCTCCGCTTTCGCCTTCACCATATACCCCGGACTCTCCGGAGGCGGTCCCGTGCTTTCCGTAACCCGTCTCTCCTTCAGAAAGAACAGGATTTTCGGACTTCGCTCCGGGCATATCTTCCTGTTTCATGGCATAGATCTCCAGCGCGGACCTCCAGGCTTCCGCGGCTTCTGACGCGGCGTCCTGCGAATCAGAATATTCTTTCAGCATGCTTTCTATTTCACCGGATGCATCGGCATAGATACTATCCAGCATTCCTTCGGAGATTCTTACAAGATGTCCCCCGGTCCTTTCAAGTATTCCAGCCTCGATGATCCTCTCTCTTTCCCCGGCTATCTTTCCGGCATAAGAGACGACCTCCTCCCTGTAAGCCTCCGGATATCCGGCTGAAAGGATATTTTCGAGCACGATATCTATAAGATCGCTCTCTCTTCTATAAGCCATCTCGGCCAGCTGTTCCCTGTGAACACCCTTAATGCCTTCTTTACCTGCCGCTTTAAGTTTAAGGAACAGAGCAAACTGGTCCAACTCTTCTTTTGCCGCGGTTTTCCAGTTCAGAAGCCTGTCTCCCTCATCATCCGACCGGGGCTCGTCTTCCCGGGGAAGACCTCCGGAGAACACATTCCACTCTCCGCCCGGGCCTTTCCGCGCCAGTATGGAATGATCATCCCTGGCCCTGATAAGGCGTCCCTCTTCTCCCGGCACCCATTCGTACTGGTCCGCGGGGAATTTTGACGGCAGCGCCTTCTCGTTCCGGGGATCCGGTGTTTTTCCTTTTTCCAGGTTTTCCTCGGCTGCCGTCTGCTCAAGAGCGGCAAGAGTTTTGGCCGTCCCGGCCCCATCATCCTTTTTGAGGTCCTGTCTGCCGAAAAAAAGCCTCTTGACCATCCGCAAAGAAAGACGGCCTCTGTTCGCGTAAGCCAGGTCAAGCGTCCTTTCCTCTGATGCCGGTTTCCTTACAAGCTCCTGCCTGCCTCCGGACCAAAGACTACCCGTGATCCACTGCTTTATCTTTTTGGATATTTCCCATCTCTCAGGGCCTTCTCCATCCCTTCCTTTCTCAAGAGGTAACGGCGGCGCTTCTGACAAATGTGAGTGAGTGGGCTTGAGCGTTAAGGTCATATACATAGAGAAAAGAATCATCATCAAGCTTTTCTTTAATCCGAGCTTTTCCGACTCCTCCTCTCCTTCCGCCTTAAGGTCCTGCCTGCCTCCGGACCATCTCCACCGCCCATAAAGTTCTTTAGCGACCACCACGGACAAGAGCATCAAACCTGCAGAGGCGATGTATAGAAAGGTTTTTGGAGCCCCCGCGGCCACCAGGGCAAGCGTTGAGGCCGCCGCGATCCCGACAAGCGTGCCGACATAAGCGGAACCCCTTTCTTTCCTTCTATTATTCACATCTTTATCATCTTCATGTTTGTCTCTATCTTCTTCAAGCTTTACCTTTGCAGGAAGGGGAAATTTTATCTCCATAGTAGGAGCATAACGCCTTGCTTGCGCCATGGCAATGTCCACAGCATTAAACCATAATGTTAAACCTGCCGAAACAAGGATCATTGCATATATCTTCGCAACTTCCCTCTTGCCCATCTTAGCGGCCTTAAGCCCTAAGAAGGCTATGGGTATCGATCCTGTAAGATACAATGGAATGTTACCCATAAGTATAGCGGTCGTCAATAATAACGCTCCCGCCGTACAAGCAAGAACCGTTACCGGGACCGAACCCCTTTCGTTCCTTCTCGTTTTTTGCCTTGGTGCGCTTTCCCGCCGGATATCCTCTATATAGTTCCATTCCTCATCTAACAGGTAAGAGGCTTTGAGAATACCGTCCGCACTGTAAATGTCCTTCTCTATCCTGCCGTCCTCTCTTCTGTTGAATACGGCGTACTCGGTTATCTGTCCCGCCGCATCCACTTCCGCTTCGGCGATAAGGCTATCGTAGCTGTTGTACGCGTATATTTTTTTATACACCAGACCGGCGTCGTGATAATGCTTAAAGTAGGCTCCGTCCTCTCTTTGAGGATATTCACAAACATTCCATCCGCCTATCAAACCTTCGTCCGTGAGCACCGCCTCGGCGACTACAGTACCCCCCTCGTTCCTTAGGAAAACATCCCCTGTCTTCCCCGAGGAGTCTCTTCTCGTCACCATCTCGTATTCGCCGGCATCCCATATACCGAGCAGATCTTCCTCCAGGGTCACCGTACTATAGTCGTAAAAGGAGAGTTCTCCGTCCCAGGACAGCTCCGCTTTTACCCTGCCGGTATCCTTTTCTCCTATGCGCTCATCCATAAAAAGGTATCCGGACCTTATTTCCCCTGTATCCGGTTCGAGCATGGCTTTTATCTTGAGATTACCGCTGCGGTAATATTCATACATATAATCCGGAAGATGCGTATAATATTCGTATTTGAACCGTACTTCGTCCGTGCCCTCAAAATACTCAAGATCATAACGGTAGGAAGGCCAGCTGGGCTGGGGGACATTCTGCCTTTCCTTCACGATCCTTATCTTTGTCTCTCCGGACCCAAGGTCAACATATTCTTCATATACATATTCGGTGTAAACTCTTAAATAAAACTCGATATCGGTATCCTGTCTGCCCGAATAAGTCCTCTTAACGGCAAGATTCCCGGAATCAAAATAGAAATATGTCTCACTCGGCCTTCCTTCAAGCACGGCTCCTTCGCTCCGGTAGACGGCTACCACCCTTTCGTTGTGATCGAATTTTTTGATCAGCCCGGTAGTATCGCTCGTCTCAAAAAGAAGGTTACCGGCCCTGTCGTATTCCCGAACCACATCCGGGAGATGAGTATAGTGTTCATTTTTCACACTGACCGTATCCGTTCCTTCGTAATACTGATAAGTTATGGTGTAACTCGGCCAACTGGGGCTCATAACATGTTTTTTCTCCTCAATAAGCCTCACTTTGGTCTCTCCGGTATCCGCGTCCACATATTGCTGGTAAACATAACTTACATAAACCTCCGCGTACATGGCCGGCTCTTCAAGGCCTGTCTCTACATCCAGGAGGTAGACCTTCTTTTCCCTGAGCCTGCCTGACTCAAAATACTCGTAGGCTTCGGAAGGAAGCCCGGCTTCTTTAGCTTCCTGGCTTTCGTAAACCGCGCCCAGCAACCCCTGTTCGTTGAGCTCCCGGACCGGATACTCCTCGCTTTGGGCAGCCGATACATCCGGACTCCTATATTGCGCGGACGAAGCTCTGTGCATTTTGTAAGACGCCTCGTTAAACTCGGCTTCCGCGCCATCCGCGGTTCTGCGGAAAACGCTGTTATCGGCGGCCTTGAGGACCGGGCTTAGCATGAAGGCCAGAATCCCGGCGAGGAAAAACAGCGGAAAGTTTCCGGCTCTTTTCCGGGCCATTCCCGGGACGCCGTCCGGAGCCGATATCTCCCCGGAAATACGCGAGCTCCTGTACCTTTCAAGGACCTTCTCTACCAGCAGAAAAGCCTCGCCCCGCCAGAGACGCTTGACTCCGGGCATCTTAACTATCGTATTTATAACCGCCGTCCTTATCCCCTCTTCCGTCAGGTCATCTTCACCGGTAATTTTTTTTCTGCTTCGCCTGTAAACTTCCTCGATCGACAGGTACCTGGCAAGGCGCGGATCGGCAACCGCCCCCGGAGCGAAAGCCGTACCTTTATAATAGGAATATATTCTAACAGCTAAAAGCCCCGCCATACCGGCCGCTGCCATTGCGCCGTACACCGAAATCCCCGCGGTGGAGAACACCGTAAGACCGGTTATTGAAACTCCGGCCAGTACCAGAAGCGTACCTATATGGGCAAAGCCTCTCTGCCCCGGGCCTTTCCAACGGTCTTGCTTGTACCTTATCGTGTCCCACATTGAACCGGCGTCGAGATCCTCCATTTCATGAATTCCGCGAAGTCCCTGAAATGCTGTTTTCCTGGATTGCTCCTCTATCTCCGCAAAGAGTTCCGTGACCTCCTTCCTGATAGACTTATCCCTCATCCTCTTTACATATCCCGGGGTTACCCTGTAAATGTAAGCGTTTCCGGGTCCTCTTTTTTTATCTATCGTCAGAACTCCCCTATCTACAAGTGTTCTGAGATCTCTCCTTATAGTTCTATTATCTTCTGAAATATCTTCAAACCCCAGCCTCTTGCAGACTTGCCCATAGGCATTCCTGTAATCTCTGAGCGTGAAATCTTTTTCGTAAAGCTTTGCCTCCTCTATCACCAGTTCAGCATCTTCCGGGCTCTTCCCGGGATGTTTCGTAAAATGCCCCTTTTCGTCCCGGTAATCGTCTGCCGCTATCTTCTTTTCCACCGCCCTTTTTCTCGACTTCAGGAACTGGGTCAATATCGATGTGGCCGGAAGGTCCGCTTCAGGGGAAGCCGCTTTGAGAGGTTCTAAAAGATATTTAAGTTTCTCCATGGCTCTTAGTGTTTTTTCAAGCCGTTCCGGGTAATCATCCTGCCCGGAACTCTCTCTGGCGTTGGACAACTCCAGCCTGATGTCGGAAATATCCTGCAGGAGCTCTCCCCAGACCTCTCTCTTGAATATGGGAAGCTCATATACCTGAAAAAGCTCTACCGATCTGTCGGCCTCCCCCCACCTCTCATAAAGCGGTGTCAAATAACCCTTTCTTTTCCTTATAAAGCTCATGAGAGTTTCGGATGGCTTTTTATTACTTATCAAAAGCGCGTCCATTATAGACCTAAGCATTCTGGCATGCAGCGATGTGAACGGGTAATTATCCCTGAGTTTCATACAGGGAGCTGTATTAAGGAATATCTTATATACTGGAAGGCCCTTGGACTCAAGTATACGGTCTATCCGCTTACTGAATGTATGATGCCCCTCAACGATAACTATTTCGTCTTCCTCTATCGAAAATGTCCTGTCAGCGGTCCCATAATAATACTGGTCCTCCGGGGTAAGGCCTATTTTTCCACCGTTAAGAAGGCGTTTAAGGTCCAGAAGCCTGCGGTTTTCAAAATGCACGACTTTTGCTTTTAGCCCCCTTTCCTCAAGAGCTCTCTTGAGGTTATGAGAGAACATAGCCTTTCCTACAGCCATAGGACCGTTAACGAGGACCACTCCTCTGCCTTCAGCGAACCTCTCCGATATCTCGACGGCTATATCCCGGGTCTCCTCTGTCTGCCTGGCCTCTGAATGCCCTATAAGCTCGTTGAATTTTCCATCCTCTATAATATTATTTATCTGTTCGAATGTATCCGGAGCGAATAGCTCTATCCTGGATTCGTAAGGCCTCTCTACCCCGAACTTCTTCCTGAGGTCCGGGTCCCTGGCAACTTCGGCATCAGCCACCCTCATAAGCGCGAGGTAGTTAGCCGCTTCCCTCATTGTTATCTTGTATGCTTTGGCTGTCCTGTAAACATTTTCAAAAGCCTTCACCATGCGGTATTCCAGCATTTTATCTACAGCTGTAAGAGCCCAGTGCTCGTTCTGTATATTCTGCAGCCATTCAAGATACGATACGGTCACACCTCCCGCGTTAGCCAGTATGTCCGGGACAACAACAATTCCCTTCTTCGCAAGTATAGCGTCCGCCTCAGGGGTAGTCGGCCCGTTGGCCCCCTCCACTACCAGCTTCGCTCTGACCTTTTCGGCATTATCCTCGCGTATCTGATTCTGGAGAGCGGCCGGGATAAGGACATCTACTCCCGCCTCAAGAACGGCTTGCCCGTCAAGATGTTCAACCCCCTCATGGTCAAACTCCGAAAGAAGCCCTTTTTGTTTTAAATGTTTTTCCAGAGCGTTCAGGAGCTTACGGTCAAGACCGTTAGTCAGATGTAAAGCTCCGCTCACATCGCTTAGATAGAATATTCTTCTGCATCCGTTGTCAAAAAATATCTTTATCGCCTCAAACGCGACATTGCCCGCTCCCTGGAAGGAATAGCTGCACTTTGCCATATCAGTGCCGATTCCGAGCGCCTCGCCCATATTCTCTATTGCCTCCCTTGCCGAGAAATAGACGCCCTGCCCTGTCGCCTTAGTCCTTCCTTCGGAGCCACCTTCGGCGATGGGCTTTCCTGTTATTATTCCCGCGGCTGAAGTTCCGTTTATCCTTTCATACTCATCACGCATCCAGGCCATATGCTGGGCCGTAGACCCTATATCCGGAGCGGGAACATCCTTGAGAACTCCGATAGCGTCCGCGTTCTTTTTTAACAGTTCCCTTATAAACCCGCGGCAAAGCTGTTCCATCTCGTTATCCGAAAGCGTTCTCGGGTCTACGGCGATACCTCCCTTTCCGCCTCCGTAGGGAATGCCTACTATCGCGTTCTTCCAGGTCATATCCGTCGCTAAAGCCCTTACCATACCCCTGGTAACAGCAGAGTGGAACCTTATACCTCCTTTTCCGGCGCCTCTTGCGCCGTTGTGCATTATCCTGTAACCGTCAAAATACTTCGTCTCTCCCGACTCCATCACAACGGGTATTTTCACTTCCGTAACTCTGTCGGGTCTATACAATTTATTCATCACGGCCCTGTCCATGCCTATCTTTTTGGCGGTCGAAAGAAAGTGCTTTGTAACATTCCTGAAGAAATCGTTGCCCAGGTCTTCCATATCATCCATATCGAGCCTGAGCCCCTGGGACTCTGCCTCCTCGATAACGGTCATACGCTCCTGCTCCTCACTGGAAAGCCCTCCCGAAAATACCTCCCACCCGAGCCGGGTCTTCCGCGCAAGCACAGAATGATTTTTCTTGTCTCGTATAAGATAGCCTTCTTCTCCGGGGACCCATTCGTATTGCCCGGCGGGAAAACCGGGAGGCAGCGGAACTCCCTGAAGCAAAGTCCAACCGTCTCCGTCCACGAACTCGAAAACTTTTCCGGAAAGGTTTTCCACGGCCGCGGTCAACGCGACATCCTCCCGCCAGTTTTCGGGAAGTCCTAAGTTCTTGAAGGTTCGTATGACCTTAGACCTTAAAGCGTCGTAAGTTATCTCCCGCGGATCACCAAGCTCCTCCACCGCCTTCATGATAATATCCCTGGCAGAAACAGCTCTCAGAAATTTACCGCTTTTAAATTCCGGTCTTACAAGGATATGAGCGAGTTCTAAAAGAGAAAGAGAGGTCTTGCCGCAAAGATCTCTTTCCAGAGAGAGGATGAGCGCCGCGAGAGCCCAGAAATCAAAAGCGCTTTTCTGCCATCGAGCGTCAAATCCCTCGGAAATAAGGTATCCGACCATGATCTTAATATGTTTTTCGGACAAAGCCCCCTCTTCTTGGAAGCCCTTAAGTATTAGAAGTTGCTTTAGCTCACCGTACATCTTCTCATCCAGTATGCCGGAATAAAGTGCCGGAGCGTCAAGGGTCCTGCCCGTCTGAAGAGAGGCCAGGCTCGAAACAACGGTCACGGCATTTGAGATATTCTCTTCGAGATCATCGTCCATAGCAAGGCTTCCCTGCTTTTCTATGATCTTTTGCACAATAAGCTTGCGGGCGCTTTCCCTGACCGTATCATCAGTTGAGGCAAGAGAAAGATCAGCCACCATATCAAGAACTAGCTGCCTGTCGGAGAAAAATTTTTCAAAAGAAAATTGTTCCCGGACCTCCTCGTCTTCCCGGTAAATAAGTTTAATGGGAAAACCGCCTTCGTTATCGGTCTGAAGAGAGAATCTCACCTTGTAGGTACGCAGGCCGTTCTCTTCATCATAAACCCGATACATTACTGCAAGACCGTCGCCGTCTTCATCTATCTCTGTAATAAATCCATGCAGGTTAGCGGGCTCGTAGGGTTTCTCGCCGTCGAGAAGTTTTTGAGTAAGCAGCCTTTTCATAAGATCAAGGGTTATGGGTTTACCCCTGTCAATATGGTCCTTTAAAAGGTCCCTGAGTTCCAGTTCCAGGGCGGTCTTAATAAGGGCCCGGTCCCTGTGACGGAACCCCAGCATGTCGTTGTTAACCGATGCGGCAGCCAGATTGACCGCTTCTGATGTTTCTTGAACAATACCGGAGTAACCGACCGCTTCTGATATAGTGGTATTGGTAAAAAAACATACCGCGATGACAAGGCTGATAACTTTAAATGCTGATGATCTTCTCAAAAACATAAGATTCTCCTTTTTATTAGTCTAACAAATATATATTCATTATAAGCTAAAATCGAACAGGTTCAAGGTAAATTTCTAACTATTTGAAATGCTAACCTTACCGCTCCTCCTCCGCCTGAAAAAAAAGAAGCCCGGAGACAAAGCTCCGGGCTTCTTTACATTGGTCTATCGCTGTCTTTCTGCGTCTTTGTTATTTACCCTATACGGCGCATTGGGCTTCCTTCAGAGTGATATACATCTTTAATAATATTTCCACATCCACCTTCTCAAAAGACGGTAAGCCGTTCAAAACCCGCTCGACCAGCTGCGCCTGTAACTCAACACTATAGTTCTGCTGAACGGCTCCCGCCCTGTTTATGGCCTCCAGGCTGACAGCCGCAAGATCGTTTCCGTACATAGCTTCCTGCGCGTAAATATCCTTATTCCCGCAGAAGGAAAACATGACCACTGCTATCAAAAGAACCATAACGGGAAAACCTCTGATCTTTTTCATTTTTCCTCCTTAATGTTCTCCTCTCTTTTATAATGATACCATATTAGTATCATTAAGTCAAATATTATTTACTTTCAGGGATAGCTTACGACAGGACAAAAGAACATCAAACTGTAGTCTTTAAGATCATGGACCGATAGGCCTTATCGATTCGGCCGCGAAAATCCTGCGAACGCCGCGGCCATGGATGGATGGTCTACTGTAACTTTTTGATTTTTCCCCGCGACTCGCGGACCGGGACACCCCCCTGCCCCGCGGGCCGCAAGAAAATCACTTCCCGAAAAGCGATTTAATGGAATCGACCGCCTGCTTGGCAGCGGAACCGTCCCCGTCTTCAGACGAACCGGTTTCGGAAGTTTCCGCTCCCGCCTTCTTCTCAAGGAAACCAGTCAATTTCCCAACAGCCTGTTTTTCGATGTTTTTGAGATACGGCTTAGCTACCTCTTTAACGGTCTCTTCAAGCCCGCTGAATTTAGGATCGTTGACCGTTCCGGTTATTTTGAAATTGAGCTTAAGGGGATCTACCTGGTTGAGAGCCTCACATAAGGCGGGCATCGGTATAACCCCGACCATCATGGACTTACCGCTTCCGGGCTGAAGCTCGAAAGAAGAAAGCGTGATCTTGTTCTCCGATAAAAGTTCCTCGTTCCTGACCCGCGTATCGGAACTGATATCCAAAATACCTTTACGCACATCTACCGGAAGAGAGTCCTCGTAAATGAACCTTACAGCCGACATATCCACATTCCTGGCCGTAAAGTCTATTTTCGTAACGGCAGCCTCCCTCACGATATCCGTTCGATAAGACATTTTAAGGCTGCCGGCTTCCCTGTCGCCTTTTTTCAGAACGCCCGAGAGCCTGAGCGCGTCGAACATCGCTCCTTTTACCGGATCTACCGCTATGCCCTTCATGACAAGGTCGGCCTTCTCGATATTGATCTGTCCGCCGTCCGAGCTCACTTTTATAGAGGCGTCGTTTACGCTCAAATCTCTTATCTCGGCAAGATATTCATCTCTCCTGGTCTTAAAAACGACCCTTCTGCCCTCGGGCAGCTTCTGGACCTCGGCAGTGACCCTCCTTGCTTTTCTCCTCTTTTCGGCGGCTTTTTCCGAAGAAGCCTGAAGGTTCCGCTCCTTCACCATGTTGAATAACCTCGCGAAAAGGTCTTTCTCCCCCCTGGCCCTCTCGAAAAAGGAAGGTTTTTCCTCTTTTTTCTCCTCTTTACCTTCGGCGATCTTAGCTATATTAAAGCTTCCGTCAGGTTCACCCTCAAGATCCACTTCCACGCCCCGCATCCCTACGGACGAAACAACTATCCTTTTGGATAAAAGGGCCAGGGGGCTCAATCTGAAGTTTGCGGTTTTCACGCCAACCATCTTCTTGGACACATCATCGGGATCAAAAACCTTAAGATCTTTCAGAGTAAAAGAAAGGGTAAGCGGCCAGACATTAACGCTACCTACTGATATTTTGGTATCGCTTGCCCTGTTAATGGACTTAACTACGATCTTCCCGACCAACGGGCTGAGGACCATGCCTACCCCCAGCTGGATCGCCAGAAGCACCGCCACCAGTATAATGATACCTTTTATGTTTATCGCTTTCATCGTATTACCTCCCTCCCGCTTTAGAAGCCAAAGAGGCTATTTTGCCGATCAACGGAAGCTTCATGAACCATTTTACGAATTTCGATTCCCTGATCTTATCGAAATACCTTTCCCTCAGAACTATTATGCCTTTTTCGGAACCTTTGTATACGGGAAACAGCAGTATGAAAGAAATAACAAGTCCTCCTGTAACGAGAGTGTTGCCCAGGTCCAGGTAGGCGACTACAGGCAATGTCGTCAGCAATCTCCAGAGTCCCTTCAGAAACCCGGCTTCGATCAAAAGAACACCTCCGAGCGCATCGGCCAGAGAGCTTACCCCGGCGACATAGAACAGCTTGAATACCGGCAGCACCAGTATCGACGCCAGTCGGTTTATCTTGAAAACGAACATAAGGATCACCAGAAGTACAGCCATAGGACCGTTCAACGGCGTGAACCCGAGGAACATCCCGAGGCAGACACCGGCGGCCACTTCGGAAGGGGCGACATTCGAAGTGAACAGTTTAACTATCTTGACCGGCAGATTAACAAATGGTATCATTTCTCCTCCCTCCGCATTTATTCGTATATGCGGTTATATTATATCGCATTTGCCGCGGCAGTACCACGATTTATGAACTCTTCCCGGCGCGTTCCTTCCCTTTCGATGTTTTCTTCCCGGGACGGATGCTTTCAGAGATAAAGGGTCCTGTTCACGGGCTTCCGGCATTCGCCGGATACGGCCCGATAGCGTCAAAAAAGCCGGCTTGCGAGCCGGCCGCTTACAACATCGGATCCGTGAAGCTTTCCATCATCCCGAATGCAGAACTCTGCTGATGGCTTCTTCCCTGGTAGGGACAATGTCGAAAAGCTCGTCCACACCGGCGGTCTTCAAAACTTCCATGACCTTATCATCGGCCCGGCAGATAGCAAGATAACAGTCTTCTTTTTTGGTGTTCTTGAGCATGAAGATAAGGAAACCTATACCAAGAGAAGCCAGATAGGAAGTCCTGGACAGGTCTATGACTATATGCCTGTTGCCTTCTTTCAAGAGGTTTGAGAACTCGGCGTTGAAACGCCTTTCTTCCTCCCTGGACAACTTATCCAGCTCCATATCAAGTACGGTAGCGTCCCCCACTCTCTCCAAGGTCCAGATGCCTTTCATTATGTCTCCTTTTCCTGTATTCTACTGCAATTCCGGGCACTTTTCAATATTTAAGAAGGCTGTTTCAACAGGCTTTTTAAAAAACGCGTGATACCCGCCCGCGGGCACACGAAAAATAGAACATGCCGGCAAAAATTTTGCAATTTACAGATGATCTATGTTATCATATTTAACCCTGTTGTAAAACCAAAGGAGACCATATGCACAGAACACAGATCCTTTTTCCTAAATGGCTTAACGAATATGTGGATGTGGCCGCAAAAAAATGTGATATTTCAAAGGGTGAGATGATCCGCGCGATGACATGCATAGGAATAATTAAAGCCCTCACATTCAAGAACGCGGGCCCCGAAAAATACGACCAGCTGATGAAGACCTTCGGGCAGATCATGAAGGATTCCGATAAAAAGCTTGCCCCCGAAAGGATCGCCGACTTCCACGACGACCTTTTCTACGAGACCAGAAAGACCCTCGAGAAAAGGATCAAGGCCTTAAAAGAAGAATAATAACCTTTCCGTAAACAATAAGAGCGGAGGCCCTGAAGGCTCTCCGCTCTTGTTGTTTCTATTTTAGCACCATCGTCCAGTTAAGTCAATATAAATCTTGATCTTTCTCCTTCCCCCGTTTATTTTACATAGACATCAAGAACGGAAGATCACCCGCAGTTCTCCACTTTCTGTTCTCGGGCACCCTTTGAACCGATCCACTTGAGCTCAGCGATAAGCGCAGGTTCCGTGTCGGGTACGATGCAGAAGAGATTTTTGGCTAAAAGATCCATTTCTGCCGGCAAACCGGATCAAGGCATAAAAAAACCATCCCGAAGGATGGTTTTTCAGCCACTTGAACGCAGCGAAAGTGGCGTCCCCGGCAGGATTCGAACCTGCGACCTACGGCTTAGGAGGCAGTCGCTCTATCCAGCTGAGCTACGGGGACGCGGCAATTGAAAAAATTAAATACAGAAAGGATCTGGTTGCCGTAAACGGATACCGATATCCGCCCGGTCGGGGCCTGAAGCCATACTACTGCACCCGATCTCCGCGCGGAAGCGTCCGTTAATTTTACCAGAAACTATCTCAAATAGCAAATTACGGGTTCAGGCTTTCGGCCTTTTCGGCCTGCGCTTACCGTATTCTTTTTTCATTTTTTTCTCGGCTTCGATGTCCTGCTCTTCCATCATCTTGCGGAGCTTCACCATACACGCGGCTTCTATCTGCCTGACCCTTTCCCTCGTTATACCGAAATGCTTGGCCGTATCCCTGAGGGTGTGAGCGACCCCGTCCTCGGCGAGCCCGAACCTCAAGGTCAGTATCTTCTTTTCGCGATCGGTCATTTTATCCAGGAGACCCTCTATCCTCTCGTGCAGAAGGAACTTTGAAAGCTCGTCCACGGAGTTGACTATTTTGTCATCCTCTATCAGGTCCATGAACTCGGAATCCCCGCTCTCCCCTATGGGAGCGTTCAGGCTTGCTATGTTTGAAGCCATGTGGTTAAGCTGCCTTACCCTTGAGACGGGGAGCTTCATTTTTTTCGCTATCTCGTTGATGGTCGGGGTCTTTTTCAGTTTCTGCTGGAGATGTTTCTTGACCTTCTGGAACCTCATGAGCATCTCCATGACATATACGGGTATACGGACGGTCTTGCCCTGATTGGCGACAGCGCGCGTTATGTACTGTTTTATCCACCAGGCGGCGTAAGTAGAGAAGCGGTAGCCTTTATCCGGTTCGTATTTGCTTACCGCCTTCATGAGGCCGAGGTTGCCCTCCTCGATAAGGTCCAGCATAGGCACACCGAGATAGCTGTATTTCTTGGCGATGTTTATCACCAGCCGAAGATTACTTTTTATCATCTTCTGACGGGCTTTTTTACTGCCTTTCTTGACCTTGTAGGCAAGCTCCTTTTCCTCCTCCGCCGTCAAGAGCGGAAGGTCACGGATATCCTTGAGATAAAGTTTTATAGCATCCATAGTTTTCCTGCGGGTTAATATCGTCACGCGGCGCGCACCGCTTACCGCTTAAAAGAAGCGCGGCAGGCGGTGCGCGAAACGCGATACGGACTTAACGGCCGTTAAGAGCGGCCTGGGCCGCGGCCAGCCTGGCTATAGGCACCCTGAAAGGAGAACAGCTGACATAATTGAGCCCGGAATCGGCGAAGAATTTCACCGAATCGGGATCGCCGCCGTGTTCACCGCAAACGCCGCATTTGAGGTTCCTGCGTGTTCTACGGCCCCTTTCCACGCCGTACTTGACCAGCTGTCCGACCCCTTCCTGATCGATCGAAGCGAACGGGTCCACTTTGAGGACCTTGGACTCCAGGTATTCCGGCAGGAAAGACCCTACATCGTCCCTGCTGTACCCGAAGGTCATCTGTGTAAGGTCGTTCGTCCCGAAAGAGAAGAACTCGGCCTTCTCGGCAACGGAATCCGCTACGAGCGTTGCCCTGGGTATCTCCATCATGGTGCCGACCATGTACTTTACCTTTACCCCTTTGGCCTTGATGACCTCTTCGGCCACTTCTCTCGCGATCTTCTCGAGTATGTCGTATTCCTGCTTAGTACCGATAAGCGGTATCATGATCTCGGGCATTACCTTGACCTTCTTTTTGGCTACATTACAGGCAGCTTCCATTATGGCCTTGACCTGCATCCGGCAGATCTCGGGATAAGTTATGGAAAGCCGGCATCCCCTGTGCCCGAGCATCGGGTTCATTTCGTGAAGCGCCGAAACTTTAGCCTTTACCGCGGCCGGGCTTATTTTCAGCCGCCTGGCCATTTCCTTCTGTCCCGACGCGTCGTTGGGAAGGAACTCGTGAAGAGGCGGGTCCAGCAGCCTTATGGTTACCGGGAACCCGTTCATCGCCTTGAAGATCCCTTCAAAATCCCTTCTCTGGTAAGGGAGGAGCTTCTTCAGAGCCTTTTCTCTTCCTTTCTGGTCTTCCGCCAGTATCATCTCCCTTACGGCCCATATCCTTTCTCCCTCGAAGAACATATGTTCGGTACGCGTAAGGCCTATGCCCTCGGCTCCGAAAAGCACGGCATTGGACGCGTCTTTGGGAG
>WJMG01000028.1 GCA_014728075.1 Candidatus Omnitrophota bacterium
AAAGGAAAAAGGTAAAAGTTAAAAGGATATGTATTTTCTAGAATTGTGTGAACACCGCGTCTTTTGAGCCCAAAAATAAAAATGCTATTCCAGGATTTCCTTTATTTTTTACTTTTTACTTTTAACTTTTTACTTAACCAATTTACTCACGATTTGTAGGAGCGGTCTCCCGGCCGCGAATTTGGTTTAGCGTGAAGCGTCAAGTCAGGTCTTAGCTCGGAGGTCGGAGGTTATAGCCGCCTCTTTAATGCCTGTTCTTTAGGTCCAGGTTCAGGTCTAGTCACCCCTGGTCAATGGCCTCTAGCCCCTGGCCCCGAGCCTCTGGCCTGCCGAAGGCTAAAACCCGCCACCCGTCACCCGATACCCGTCACCCGATACCCGATATAGCGTCAAGTCAGAGCACCAGAGCACCAGTGCACCAGTGATGGCAAGTACGCATAGAGCATGGGGCATAGAGCATGGCAGAGGGAGTAAGATCTAGACTGAGATCTAGATTGAGCAAGCCTTCGGCTTGTAAAGATCTTTCTCGAATCTCGATCTGGATCTCAATCTTTCCTTCGCAACATATTTTCTTTGATACCTGGAAGACCGCAACCCGAAACCCGCTACGCGAAATCCACCTCCGGTTCGTTCCTGGCCGGCATTCTCCGGTATTTGTGTTTCGGGTAGCCTGTCATCATGGAGGCGTACGATATACATCCTTCCGGAAGGCCCAGCAGCTGCTGGTTCGAGGGGTCGCGGCCCAGTGCCATGTCTATGAAGCCTCCCCAGCAGGTGCCCAGGCCGAACGCCTGCGCCAGGAGGTCCAGGTGCGTCATCGCTATCATGCAGGAACCGCAGGCTATGCGGTCTTCACTTTTTCCGTAAGCGATGATGACATGCGGAGCTCCTCTGAGGATTATGTCCGACCCGGCTTCACATCCTTTGAGTATCATGTCCATGTGAAGGGCTTTTGCCAGAGGGTCTTCTTGTTCCACCATTTTTTTCATGAAGCTTATCACCATATCGCGAAGCATATCCACCCGGTCCCGGGAATAAAAGACCTTCCATTTAACATTCTGCAGGTTATGCCCGGTCGGCGCGTACCGCGAAGCCTTTATCAGTTCAAACAGGGTCTCTTTTTTTACGGGTTCCTTCCGGTAGGACCTGATGGACCTTCTCGTTCTTACGAACTGTTTTGCCTGTTCGAGAGAAGGCTTGAGCTCTTCTTTTATCCCGGGGCATTCTTCAGGCGGCATCGAGGCGTGTGAAAGCGCCCCTTCAGGACATACGCATACACAATGCCCGCAGCCGATGCACGCCCTCCTTGCCCACACGACCTCTGAGGGGCCTTCTTTTTCTGTCAGGTTTATCAGGTTCAACGGGCATACATCCGCGCAGGCCCCGCATTTTACGCATTTTTCACGGTCAACAGTTACGATACCCATGGGGTTCCTTTCGTTTTAGGCGTCAGGGGATTACGAAGATCTGCAGAGATTGCGGAGATGGCCGGGGTCGTATAAGCCTTCAGATGTCAGACAGGGGTGACTATAAGTAAAAAGTAAAAAATAAAGGAAATCCTGGAATAGCATTTTTATTTTTGGGCTTAAAAGACGCGGTGTCCACACAATTCTAGAAAATACATATCCTTTTAACTTTTACCTTTTTCCTTTTTACTTGAATGTGTGGATCGGTGCTCCTATACCCGTCACCCGACACCCGATACCCGTCACCCGATACCCGACACCCGATACCCGTCACCCGGCAACCGTAAACGCTAAACGCTGTACGCTACACGCTAATCCCAGAACCTCCCTTGATTTCATCCTTTATCCTTCATCTTTTTTCTCTACCTCAACTAATCCTCTAGCCCCGCGCCTCCGGCCTGCCGGGGCTTAAAGCTCCTAAACTTTACTGATCACTGCTTACCGTTATATCATCCAGTTAGTGAGTATTACGGGTTTGTTGAGAGACATCTGGATAGAGGCTATGATATCGTGCCACTTGTTCCAGACCTCTTTCATCTCTTCTGTAGTGGGCACCTGCTCCTCGGACGGCGCCGCCGCTTCGATGCCTATAAGGTCGAGCTCTTTCCAGAAGGCTATGCGGGTAAAGTTATCGCTGCTGGAGGCGTAGACGAGCTTTCCCTCGTAGACACCCCGGGTCTCGGCTATGACCTCTCTCCATTTATCCTCTCTCTGGGTAGTGAAGGAGAGTTCGGTGCCTATACAGAAGATCTCCACTCCGCAGCTGTCGGCAAGGCGGGCGTAATGGCCTATGAAGTTCCTGTATTCCTTGAACCATTTTACCCAGTCGGATTCGGATGAAAAACCGACATCCGAGGATGAATATGTATTGTTGTGGTTGTTTATTATACCGATCCGGGGCTTTAAAAGCACTTTAAGCCCGGCCTCGCGGGCCTTTTTTATCGTATCCCTCAGATCAGCGTCAGAAAGCGTCGAACCGGTAACTTTTATTTCCGTGGCGTTGTGGTTGTCCATGTATCGGGTGACGCATATGGTCGCGTAGCCCGCTCCGGCTTCGGCAAGGCGTCGGAAATCCTTTTCACCGTAACATTTTCCGGCGAGTCCCTGATCGGAACCGTGCCGGGGCATAGCCGGCCTTGTGACCGCCGCGGGGGCGGTCTGTCCCGCGAGGCCCCGCGGGGTTCCGCCGAAAAAGGCGGAGGAGAAAACGGTAGTGGCTATCAGTACATTGAGAAGTTTTAATTTCAGGGTTATACGGAAAGATTCGGTATAATCGGTGAACTCCACCCCTACCCTGTATTGGCCTATGGATTCGTCGAATTCCACCCGGGCGACACGCGCCTTGACCTCGTAGGTCTTATCGTCAAGGGGCATCTGTATGTTGACGGTGGAACCTTTTCTGGCTTCCTCGTTCGAGGTGAACATGAGGCCGCCTTCGGAGGCGTCTATGGTGTGCGTATCCCTGAAGCTGTCCTTTTCGGAAAAACGGAATCTCAGCGGGTTATCGAGAAGATGTCTCCTGAACCGCCGCCTTTCCTGGAAATCCATTTTAAAATAATCGTCTCCCATTCTCAGCCCTTTCTGAAGCCGTATGTTAAACTCTTTATAATCTCATTATACTCCCCGGCGGGAAAATTCTCAAGACATAGCCGACTTTCTTTAAACTAACGGCTCTTGGTCACCGGGAAATACGCTCCAGTGATATCCGTTTCAGTTCAGGGTCAACTGAAAGCACCTTGACGCGGACCACATCGCCGGCTGAAACGACATCGTGAGGGTCTTTTACATAATCCCTGCTCAGGCGGGAGATGTGTATCAGGCCGTCCTGGTGCACACCTATGTCGACAAAAGCCCCGAAATCGGTCACATTGGTGATCTTCCCGAAAAGACGCATGTCCTCTTTCAAGTCGGTTATTTCCTGAATGTCCTTGCGGAACCGGACATTAACGAACTTTTTTCTGGGGTCAAGGCCCGGCTTTTTAAGTTCTTCAAGTATATCCTCTATAGTGGGAAGCCCGGCTTCAGCGGTCACATAACGGTTCTTGTCTATGCCGGCAAGAACGGCCGTATTCCCCACGATATCTCCTACACCGGTCCCGTGGTCCCCGGCCATGCGTTCCACGATCCCGTAACGCTCAGGATGTATGGCGGAATTATCGAGGGGGTTGCCCGAATTCCTTATCCTGAGGAAACCGGCTGACTGCTGGAAAGCCTTTTCCCCCAGTGAAGGCACTTCGAGAAGCTCGCCTCTGGAGGGGAACGGACCGTTCTTCTCCCGGTATTCTACGATCTTTCCGGCGAGAGAAGGGCCTATGCCGGCGACATACGAGAGCAGCTCTCTCGAGGCGGTATTGAGTTCCACCCCGACGAAGTTAACGCAGGATTCCACCACGCCTTTCAGGGACCTCTCCAGGTACAGGCCGACTATATCGTGCTGGTATTGGCCTACCCCTATGGACCGGGGGTCTATTTTTACCAGTTCCGAAAGAGGGTCCTGTAAGCGCCTGGCAATGCTTATGGCGCCGCGTACCGTTACATCCAGTTGCGGGAACTCCTCCGCCGCTTTTTCGGAGGCGGAATAGACCGACGCCCCCGCTTCGCTCACATAGGTCACGGGTATTCCGGAAAGGCCCTGCTTTTCCAGAAGGTTACGCGTGAACTCATATGTTTCCCTGGAAGCCGTCCCGTTCCCTACCGCCACCAGCTCGACTTCATGTTTTTTCAAAAGGCCCAGCAGAGCCTTCGCCGCGCCGATGGTGTCCCCCGCCGGTTCGTGGGGGTAAATAGCGCTGAACTCCAGGAAATTGCCGTATTTATCTATTACGGCTACTTTGCAGCCGGTCCTGAACCCCGGGTCTATACCCATGATAACTTTGTGCCCGGCCGGCGGTTCAAGCAGAAGGTTCCTGAGGTTTTTGGAGAACACCTTTATCGCTTCCTTTTCCGCTTCTTCCATCCTTTTAAAGAATATGTCGAACTTTATGGATACTGTCAGTTTTACGCAGGCGCTTTTTACTGCTTTCTCCACAGCTTCGATAAAAGGAAAATGCCTGTCCCTGATGAACACCGACCGTATGTGGTCGATGATCTCCTCTTTTCTCACTTCGAGGTCCCAGGAGATGACTTCCTCTTTGGAGCCCCGCCTTATGGCAAGCAGCCTGTGGGCCGGAGCGTCCTTGAGGTACTCCTTGAAGGAGTAATACATGTCGAATTTGGACTTTCTGTCCTTCCATTCCTCTTTCGCCCGGGTTGATATAACGGCTTTTTTCATAAAATAGTCCCGGGTCCACCCCCGTATGTCCGTGTTTTCGACAATGGCCTCCACCAGGATGTCGGTGGCGCCCTCGAGCGCCTCTTCCGGGGTATGAACATCTTTTTCAGGGTCCACATACATCAGGAGCGTTTCTTCAGGCGACTTTTCAAGGCGCGGCTGTTTAAGGAGGATGTAAGCAAGCCCGTCAAGGCCCTTTTCCCTGGCGCGGGTGGCTTTGGTCACCCGCTTAGGCTTGAAAGGCAGGTAGATATCCTCGAGTTCCTGTTTTTCGCGGCACGCTGATATTTTTTCCGCAAGCCCGGGTGTGAGCTTCTCCTGCGAATCTATGGTCCGGACGACGGTCTCTTTGCGTTTTTCAAGTTCCGAATAATAAAGGAGTTTTTCCTGGATGCCGCGGATCACGGTCTCGTCCAGCCCCCCGGTCCTTTCCTTCCGGTACCGGGCGATGAAAGGCACGGTGCCGCCTTCGAGGATCAGCCTGACCGTGTTGTGTACGGGTTCGCGGCCGAGTGAAAGGTCTTCCGCGATAAAGTCCATTATCCTGGTCTTGCTTGCCGAGTACAATTTGCCTCCTGTGTTCAGCTGATAGTTAATAAGTTCTTTTTTATCCTGCCGTGCAGCTTTTCCCGGAAAAGGGAGAGTGTTGTTTCATCGGCCCCGATCTCCCTGAGCGCTTTTTCGATATACTCCGTGCCGTGATCTTCCGGAGGGGGCAGGCCTTCGGTGGCTTTCAGCCGCGCGAGGAATTCGGGCAGCTTTTCCGTCCCGAAGATATCCATGAAAACAGCGAAGAATTCCCGTCCGAAGGAGTGGTGTGTCAGTCCGAGATAACCCTTTACGCTCCTGTTGGCGAGAACTTTTTCCTCTCCCCATATGGATATCTCGATGTCCAGCTGCGAGAGCCCCGAGATGTCAACAGTGTCTTCCCGGGATACCGGTATCCGGGGAGGGGTTCCGGTATCGTACCCGGCGGAAGCGACCATCATGTCCACGAAGCCCTCCTCCAGGGCTCTGTTCCTCGGGTGAAGATATCCCCCCACGGCTATGGCGAAAAGAGAATGTCCGATTTCGTGCAGTAAGACAGCCTCCTGGGGCCGCGTGAATATACGGTTCTTTCCCGGGACGAAATCGGGGTAAATGTTGGAGTTCTTTCCGTACAGGTATATCCTGTTGTACGGATGGGTCCCGGAGGTTTTGCCGAAGGTCACCGAGAACCTGTATCCGGAAGGGATGTCCCCGAAGAAGGAGCGGTAAGCTCCGAAAACCTTCCGGTAGAGGCCAAGGGTACGGTAGACTATCTTTTTCTTGTCCTGCCCTTCCAGGGGGCCGTAAGCTTCCTTCGGTATGTTTACGGAATAGAAATTCCCATCGTAACTGAACTTCACCAGGTAAAAGGTGTAAGGGCGCGCGAGCTGCCCTTCCCTGTCGGTTGCCTCACGGGTCTCTTCAGTGACCATGCTTACGCTCTCATCGGGATTTCCCGCGGCGCGGCCGGGACCGGACGCCGGAAGATATGACGCTATCAGAGCCGCGCAAAAAATGTATATTTTCCTATTTGTCATCATCGCGTGATATCTTATCGACCCTGGTGTATTCCGGCTTTATCCGGGCAAGACTTCGGAATATATTCGTTCTGATATTTACCCCGGGAACGCTTTTCTCGGCTTCACGGATCATTTTTTTCACGAAACTTCTCTTTGAATCCTCGCCGAAAGGGCAAAGCCCGGGGTCGGGAGGAAACCCGTTTTCCCCGGCGAAAGCCCTGATCCGTTTTTCCTCGACATAACAGAGCGGTCTTATTATGTGAAGTTTCCCTTTGAACATCTCCTGCAAGGGGTTCATGGCCGATATCTCCCCGTTGTAAAGGAGGTTCAGGAGCATGGTCTCCGCTATATCGTCCTTGTGGTGCCCCAGCGCCACTTTGTTGCAGTCCGCGGCGTCGGCGAGCCGGAAAAGGGCTTTTCTCCTGTTCCAGGAACACCAGAAGCAGGATGTCTCTCCTTTATCGTCGGTTACCTTGACGGTATCCGTATAATGGCATTCGACTTCCAGCTCATCTAGTATCCTGCCGATCTCTTCTTCCCTGCTGCCGCCGCAGGCAAGATCGGTGCGGACATGGGCCGCCTTGAGGCTGAACCTCACCGGAGCCCAGCCCTGTATGGCCTTAAGCAGGGTCATCAGAGTGAGGCTGTCCTTGCCGCCCGAAACGCCGACAAGTATCCTGTCACCCTCTTCTATCATGTTGTGGTCCGCGACAGCCTTCCCGATAAGGGAGTTGATGTGTCTGCCGGTCCTTGTAAGATCTCTCATGGTTTATCCGCCGCAAAAGGGCCCTCTCGGCAAGATCACCGTCTTTCCGCGTTTTCCGTGAAGGCCCGGTAAAAAAATTATCCCGCTTTTATCCCGTATTTCAACCGCCTCCTGTAATAGTGCCCGGAAAGAAGTACACAGAAGAAGGCGAATATCCCGAACACATAAAAGACCGAGTCTATCCCCATAGTATCCAGGACCAGGCCGGATATGACCGGAGCGGCGACGAACCCGGCGCTCATGGCCGCGTTGTATATGCCCATCCACCTGCCCATGCCCGCTTTGTGGCCGATCTCGAAGGAAAGTCCCGATAAAGCCGGTGTGGAAACACCCGCTCCCGCTCCCAGGAAACACCCGGAGACAAGCAGAGCGTGAAAATCCGGGCAAAAAGGTATAGAGAACAAGGCAAAAAGGCCTATGGAGGTCCCGGTACTCACCTGAAAGAGTTTTCCCGTACGGTCGAGCGAATCCGATAGCTTCCCGAAAGGCATCTGGAATATCCCGGCGATAAATATACCCATGGATACGATAATGCCTATGTGGACCGTGTCTATCATGTCCCTTTCACCGATCACGGGAAGGAAAGACATGAAGACGGCCAGAAGCAGCGTTCCTATGAAAGCCAGCACCAGGATAGCTTTGATGTAATTATATCTTATGAGCCCCGAAAAGCCCGGCGAACGGGGCACCGAATCCGTCCTTTTCCGCCTTCCGGTGTCCGGGAGGAAGAAAGCGACAACGGCCGTGTTAAGAGCGGCGAGGCCCGACATGGAGTAAAAAACGGCGTTGAACCCGAAATTCTCCGCTATTACTCCTCCCATGAGGGGGCCGGCGGCCAGGCCCATATAGAACATCGCTGTCACGCTTCCCGCGGTACTTCCTTCCCTGCCCGACGGAGCTACATCGCCGGCGTAGGCCATTACTATAGGGATTATCATACCGGCGGACAGACCATGCACCATTCTCACGAGGGTCAGCGAATAGACGCTCCCGGCAAGGGGATAGAACAGAGATATGACCGAAAAGAGAAAAAGTCCTGAAACGACGAAGACCTTCCGCCCCAGCCTGTCGGAAAGAGCGCCTATCAGGGGCATTACCAGCCCCCGGGAAAGCCCGAATCCGGCGAAGATCATGCCCAGCCAGAAACCGTTGGCGCCGTGCTGCCTGGCGAATTCCGGCAGGAAAGGTGAAATAACTCCCAGGCCCAGCATTGCCGAGAAAGCCGATATCAACAGTATGAAGAAAGGTTCCTTCAGTCCCCGGATCATAGCATCGAGCTGAGTTCTTTGAGCTGCGCGGGGGTCAGGATCGTGTTCAGTTGTGAATAGCCTTCCACGGCCTTTTCCGTCCTGGTCCTCGTCAGGGCATGGATCTTTCCCGCCACTTCGTTGAGCTTGTCCGTGTCGAAAGGCGATTCCCAGGTGAGTCTCAGCATTTCGACATTGAGCTGCTGTATCTTCGAAGTCGTATCGATGTTCGCTATGCGTACATCGGCGGAAAGGCTTCTTACGGCCTTCAATTGCTCCCGGGAGAGGCCGAGCCGATCCCGGTTGACGGCGGTAAGGTCGATGATGTCAAGAAACCTTCCTATAAGGGTATTCGGGTTTTGCTGAGCCATCTGTGCCCTGTTTCCGCCCCGGGGCGCGTTCTGGGCCTCTGAACAGAAACCGCACGAAATTATGAAAACAAAGGCAAATACCGCTGCTGCGGATCTCTTCATCTATTCCTCCTTCTTGTTATAGCGTTCCCAGTGGATGAGGTCAGCCAGTTCCCTGCTCTTGGACTGCTCTCCCGCTTCAGCCGGCCAGCCGAGAGAAACGAGGGATATCAATTTCATTTCCCGGGGGACATCCAGGATCTTTTTTACCTCAGCGGCATAGGGCTTTTTGTCCCCGGCTATCCAGCAGGCCCCCAGGCCCATGTCGGCGGCGGCGATGAGCGCGTTTTCCGTAGCCGCGCATCCGTCCTCGAGGTAGTATTTGGTGTCACGGCAGAAGACGGCGAGGCAGGCGGCGGCGCCCTTCAGAAAGCGGCCGTGGTCGCAGGTCTCCGATAATCTAACGAGAGTATCCCTGTCCGTCACTACAACGAACTCCCAGGGTTCTACGGCTCTCGCCGAAGGGGCTCTCCTGGCGGAATCCACAAGGGTTTCGAGAAGCGGCCTCTCGATGGGGTCCTTCCGGTATTCCCTGACGCTGGTCCTTTTAGATATAGCTTCAAAAGTGTTCACGGGTACTCCTTTCTTTCGGAACATTATATCAAAAATATGATGATAATAATATTATTAATAGTTCTGAAGGTTTGAGATCTATTAGGCGGATATAAGTGTCTTGCCGGCATGTTCGTATATTTTCCGTAGTTCCTCCATGTCGTAAGGGAGTATAGGCATGGCGTTAACCAGTTTACGGAAAGAATCGAGTATCCGGTTGACATTCTCTGAAGAAGCCAGATCAACAAGATCGGCGGCGCTCATCCGGCAAAGGTCGTCCCTGTGGCCCGGACAGCATATCTTTTTGTATGTTTCCATTATTTCCATCTGCATCCTGTCAAGCAGTTCGGCAGGTATGTTCCCGGCCGTAAAATCGCCGTTCTCTATCTCTCTGCTGAACTT
This sequence comes from Candidatus Omnitrophota bacterium, assembly GCA_014728075.1. Classification (GTDB taxonomy): domain Bacteria; phylum Omnitrophota; class Gorgyraeia; order Tantalellales; family Tantalellaceae; genus WJMG01. The sequence goes on from WJMG01000028.1 coordinate 9,662, forward strand.
GAGGATCTGTAGAGATAAGGCCAGGCTCAGCACAAGATTCCCGGGATCGGAGCCGAACCCTATAGGTGTTATAAGTGTATCCGGCAGATCCAGGTCCAGGCTCCCCAGGCGCTCTCTGATAAGCGTAACGGTTATCTCCTCTCCCTTGAATACCGGGACCAGTGTTATGGTGTTCGTTTTGCTGTGTCTGAAATCGGAGGGTGGTTCCCGGTGGGTCAGGCCTAGACTTGAGTATATGGAAGATAAAACATCTGTTCCCCCCCTTGCCCGGAAAAACTCAATGTATATATTGTCCGTAGAGGACAGGTCCCGCAGGAATTTTCCTGAGATCTCTTTGACCCCCCCTTCTGTTCCGAGGGACTCAACAGGTATCCGTATCAATAACGGACCGTCCTTTATGGACGCAAGGTCGGCTTTGCTCAGGTAATTCATTACCGCTTCCGGAGAAGCATAGGACGATCTCTCATATGTTTCTGAGATGATCTTCTTGGCGCGCCGGTAAACAGCGCTCAGATGCTCAAAGTGAGGCTCTTCCAGGAAGCCGAAATATTCGGATTGGGCCCGGTCGGCCAGCCGGTAGGCTATCCAGGCCCTGAGTATCCGGAGAAGATAGTCTTCGGATATATTAGGATCGAGTGAAAGTTCCGATATTATTTCCTCGAAGCGTTTTTCAAACTTATTCTCTCCTTCACTCCCGCAGATATTTTCCAGCAGGTGGTGGAAACCGACTACTCTTTTGAGCAGGGTTTTCTTCCATTCGGGGAAACCGAAGTAATCGTTCTCGAAGTACTGGTCGAGGAATTCTTCCGTTGTTTTCTCATGTTCCTTGTCTTTTCGGGAAATATGTTTTCCCAGTCCGTGCAGAAGGAGCAAATGCACAATGAAGTTAAGTGCCTCCTCATCTTCTTTCAGGGAGCTGAATTCGTCACCGAAATATTCTTCGTAAAGGGATATTATGTTCCGGATATATGCCTTTTTGTGAGGGATAGGCATTGTCGAAGCCAGTTTGTCCACATCTTTTTCCGCTAATGCCAGAACGGCGTTCCACTCCCTCTCGGCGTGATCCCTCAGGGTATTCGGATTGGAACGGAATTTCGAATCTTTGAGTATGTTGAATATTTTTTCTTTTTGCGCCGTGAAATCAGGATGTGTTTTGAAATCCCGGAGGCCGTGGATAGACCAGAAAGTCTTTTCCACAGTGGCGATAGTTCTGTCGCCCGTGATCTTTTCTTTAATATATCCTTTTTTCCGGAGATCAAGCCACAAGGATGTCGCGATATCGAAAGCCTTTTTCTTCTGCTCAGCGGTCAGCTCAGGGGTCTCAGGATCCAGGAACAGCGGTATGAAATCCTCTATGGAAACCGTGCCGATTATCGC